>CATXML010000237.1 GCA_958372035.1 uncultured Collinsella sp.
GCGGCACGCCGTGGTCATGCGCGGCCTTGGCAAAGCGCTCAATATCGAGCACGGCGAGGGCGGGGTTGGCGATGGTCTCGCCAAAGACGAGCTTGGTGTTGGGCCGGAAGGCTGCTTCCAGCTCCTCATCGGTGCAGTCGGGAGCAACGAACGTGCAGGTAACGCCCATACGGCCCATGGTATGGGCAAGCAGGTTGTAGGTACCGCCGTAGATGGCAGAGCTCGCGACCACGTGATCGCCGGCACCGGCCACGTTAAAGATCGCGAGGAAGTTCGCGGCCATGCCCGAACTCGTGAGCATCGCAGCGGTGCCGCCCTCCATCTCACAGATCTTGGCGGCGACCAAATCGCACGTGGGGTTCTGCAGACGGCTATAGAAGTAGCCCGACTCCTCCAGGTCAAACAGCTTGCCCATGTGCTCGGACGTGTCGTACTTCCACGTGGTTGACTGATAGATGGGCACCTGACGCGGCTCTGCATCGCCCGGGCGATAACCGCCCTGAACACACGTGGTACCGATGGTCTGCTTGCTCATATCCAACTCCCTTACTTGGGTTTTGTTTTTATTCGGTTCACGATACCGCTACCCCGCACCCCTCTCAACCCATCCCGCCGATAGGTTATGAGACAAATAAATCAGGGGCATTCGTCTCAGCCTTAGGCATTTAATCGATGGATATAAATGAGGCATACATGAAGCTCTCGATGATTACATGCCCCGTCACGGGTACCATAGGCGGGTACACCGTGACCAAGGAGACAACGATGAAGCAAATCGATACAGCCCAGCTCGACGCCGCCGCCTGTCAGGCTCAGGCTGCCGAGTACCACGCCCGTGGCTTTAATTGCGCGCAGGCCGTCGCCTGCACGCTCGCGCCCGCCGTCGGGCTTGACCCCCAAGTCGCCTTTACCCTCACCGAGGGCTTTGGCGCCGGCATGGGCGGCATGACCGAAACCTGCGGCGCCATCTCGGGCGCCGTGGCCATCATGGGCTTTGTAATGAGCGACGGCATGGAAAACCCCAAGACCAAGGGCCAGACCTACAAGCTGTCGCGCGAGATCGCCAAGCGTTTTGGCGAGAAGAACACGACGACCGTCTGCGGCACGCTCAAGGGCGTCGGATCGGACAAGGGTCCGCTCCGCAGCTGCCCCGGCTGCATCGACGATGCCATCGAGATCGCCTGCGATGTGCTAAAGCAGCTCGCCGAGTAAACGGCGGCAACATAAAACGACGGCCGGCGCGCTTGGGATCCATCCAAAAGCACACCGGCCGTCGCCGTTAGAACTCGGCAAATTCGGAGGCGCCGACCTCAATCTCCTCGCGTCCCGCCATAAGCTCGCGCATCTTGGCGCAAAATGGCTCCTGCTCCCCCGCCTTAAATACCAAGTGAAGTGTCACGGCATCCGCGTAATCGGTATCTAAAACCTTGGCACCACAATCCTGCGCCAAACGCAGCACCTGCTCATACTGCGGATAGGCCACATGCACGTCAACGGGCACGACGCTTGTCATCTCAACGATCTGACCGGCCTCCCGAGCAGCTGCCACCGCCGCCTGAGTCGCCGCGGTATAGGCGCGCACCAAGCCACCAGGCCCTAACAGCGTGCCACCAAAATAGCGCGTCACAACGCAGCATACGTTTTTAAGTCCCGCACCGCGCAGCACCTCGAGCGTCGGCATTCCGCTCGTGCGGCTTGGCTCGCCATCATCGCTCTGGCGCTCGCGTCCATCGACCAAAATCCACGCGGGCACATTATGCCGAGCGTCATAATGACGCTTGCGAACCATCTCGATAAAGGCATTCGCCTCGTCCTCGGACTCAATATGGATCAACTGGGCAATAAACCGGCTCTTGCGGTCCACAAACTCGCCCGAAGCCTCAATATTCAATTGCAGAGTAAAATAGCTGTCCAAAAAAGCCCCTCAACAACCAGCAGAGCAACAACCAGCCTCAATAATACGGCAAAGGTCGTACCGTTGCCCTCTCCAACAAGAACGGAAACGCCAATGATGCCGTCACCAACAGCGAGAACCCGTCAGCGCGAGCAAGGTGCCTTGAAAGACAAGTTTGCAACAAAAATGGGGTCGCTGATGACCAGGCAAAAACAGCGAGACGGCGCCAGCTGAGTCGATTTGGCCCGAAAGAGGAGGGAGCACGCCTTATGGCGGCGACCGACGAATGAGCGCCAAATCGGCCAGCTGACGCCGTCGCAGCGTCAACAAGAAAGCTGAGTGGGCCTATAAGCCGGGTTCTGTCGTGAACGGTCATTTATCTTGTCTGCACGTTACCGTGCAGCTCCACGCACGCTACCCGAACGCGGACCGGGCCGGCCCATAGCGTTCCTATTCGCGCTTGCTCCGGATGGGGCTTGCCAAGCCGCCGTGTTGCCACGACGCTGGTGGTCTCTTACACCACCGTTTCAGCTTTTCCCTTTACGCCTTGCGGCGCAGGTGGGAGTCTTCTTTTCTGCGGCGCTTTCCGTCGGATCACTCCGCCCGGCCGTTAGCCGGCATCCCGCCCTCTGGAGCCCGGACTTTCCTCACGCGTGCCGCAAGCAGCACATCGCGCGACCGTCTGGCCCACTCAGCAGTGAAAGAGTGTAGCACACCGCCAGCACACGCAATGGCACAACCCAAGCGCGTGCACGATAAACCAAGAACCACCCATGCGCTACAATAGTTCCGTCGATGGGCAACGTCGTCAGTCGAGACGCGACCGCGCTCCGCACCCCTCCGTCTACTCGGTGCGTTCCCGCCTCCTCCCCGAGGCGGGATGTCGGCAATTTTTCATGCACCGACAACCCAATAGCAAACGAACTGCCCGGGCAGCATCGTGCATCTCGGCACTAAATGCAAAAAGGGACCCGTCCATTGCGGACGGATCCCTTAAAACAAGTGATCGTCAAACCGATTTACTCGGCGTCGGTCTCCTCGTCCTTCTTCTCGGAAGGCAGCGGGGTAACCTCAATCTCGACGCCCAGAGTCTCAGCAGCGGACTTCATGGACAGGGAGATACGACG
>CATXML010000238.1 GCA_958372035.1 uncultured Collinsella sp.
TCCGAACATTAAGACAAAATTGTTCGGAAACTATAGGACAGACTGATTCAATTGCTAGACGGATTGGCTAGTCGCGCAGGATGATGTCCATGGCGAGCATCAGATTGCGCTCGTCGATGGCAAACGGGGCGGCCTCGCGCGTCTTGGGCTTGGCACAAAACGCGATGCCCGTGCCCGCGGCCTGAATCATGGGGATGTCGTTGGCACCGTCGCCAATCGCGACGGTGTGGGCCATATCGACGCCGCACTCAACTGCCCAGTCCAGCAGCTGGATGAGCTTGGACTCCTTGGTCACAATGTCGGCAGCCAACTTGCCGGTGAGCTTGCCGTCCACGACCTCCAGACGATTGGCCAGGCAGAAGTCGATACCCGCGGCAGCCACGATCTTGTCAGCGACCTCGTGGAAACCGCCGCTCACCACGCCGACCTTCCAGCCCTTGCTGTGCGCCGAGCGCACAAGCTCCAACGCGCCGGGGGTAAATGTCACGCGCTCAAAGGTGCGCTCGAACACGCTCTCGTCCAGGCCGGCGAGCAGCCCCACGCGCTCCTCGAGCGCCTGCTTAAAGTCGAGCTCGCCGCGCATGGCGCGTTCGGTGATCTGTGCCACCTGCTCGCCCACGCCGGCCTCTTCGCCCAACAGGTCGATGACCTCCTGGTTGATGAGCGTGGAGTCGATATCCATAACGATGAGGCGTGCAGTCATGGCGGGCCTTTCCGAGTGCTGTTTTATTGGGGCATATTGTCGCACGTGACGAGCGCGGGCGGGTGCCGCGGCGCGTCAATTGTTTCGTCTCCGTCAAGTCTTTGGGCAGGAGCCACTTTTTCGCGGCACATCGACGCGAGTGCGATAAGATAGAACGCCATGTCTGGCTGCGCGGTTTACGCAGGCTGGGCAAATCTGTACGACGCCGCCCGGAACGACACGGGGCGGCACAGATCCATAAAGGAGGATCACTGGTATGAGCCAGACCCGTCCCATCGATGAGCATTCCATGCACACCCGTACCTGCGGCGAGCTTCGCTTCGAGAACGTGGGCGAAGAGGTCACCCTCACCGGTTGGGTGAGCCGTCGCCGCGACCACGGCGGCCTTATCTTCTGCGACCTTCGCGACCGCGAGGGCATCACGCAGCTCACCTTCGACCCCGAGCACTCCGACGGCGATGCCTTTAAGATCGCCGAGACCATGCGTCCCGAGTGGCCCATCAAGATTCACGGCGTCGTGCGCGCCCGTGGCGAGGAGACCACCAACACCAAGCTCGCGACCGGCGAGATCGAGGTCCTGACCGACCACGCCGAGGTGCTCAACACGTCCGTCACCCCGCCGTTCCAAATCGAGGACGGCATCGAGACCAGCGAGGACACCCGCCTGCGCTATCGCTATCTGGACCTTCGTCGTCCCGAGATGATGGCCAACCTCAAGCTGCGCTCCGACTTTACCTTTGCCATTCGCGAGGCGCTGCACAACCGTGAGTTCATGGAGGTCGAGACGCCCTCCCTGTTCAAGTCTACGCCCGAGGGCGCCCGCGACTTCATCGTCCCCAGCCGCATCCAGCCGGGCAACTTCTATGCCCTGCCGCAGTCCCCGCAGCTCCTGAAGCAGCTGCTTATGGTCGGTGGCGTCGAGCGCTACTACCAGGTTGCCAAGTGCTTCCGCGACGAGGACTTGCGTGCCGACCGTCAGCCCGAGTTCACCCAGGTCGATATCGAGATGTCCTTCGTGGACCAGAATGACGTCATGAGCGCGCTCGAAGAGGTCCTGGCCGATGCCTTCGGCCGCATGGGTGTCGAGATGCCCACGCCGCTGCGTCGCATGAACTACTGGGAGGCCATGGACACCTATGGCTCCGACAAGCCCGATACCCGCTATGGCATGCACTTGGTCGACCTGACCGACATCTTCGCCAACTCCAAGTTCAAGGTCTTTGCGACTGCCGCAAACGAGGAGGGCTCTGTCGTCAAGGCTATCAACGCCAAGGGCGCCGGTGCCTGGGCACGTGCCAAGATCGATAAGCTCGCCGGCGTGGCCTCCACGTTTGGCGCCAAGGGCTTGGCCTGGATCGCCTTCCGCGAGGACGGCTCCATCAACAGCCCCATCGTCAAGTTCTTCTCGGACGAGGAGATGGCTGCCCTGCGCGAGCGCATGGACGTCGAGCCCGGCGACCTTGTGATGTTCGCCGCCGGCCCGCGCCTGCTCTCCGACGAGATCCTGGGCGGCATGCGTTCCCACATGGCCAACGCGCTCGAGATCAAGCGCGAGGGCCACGACTTCCTGTGGGTCGTCAACTTCCCGCTGTTCCACTGGGATGAGGACCGCAAGGCCTACGCTGCCGAGCACCAGCCCTTCACCCTGCCGACCGAGACCGACATCGCCAAGATCGAGGCCGACCCGCTGGCAGCCGGTTCCTGCACCTACGACTTTGTCATGGACGGCTTTGAGGCCGGCGGCGGCGGTATGCGTATCCACAACGCCGAGATGCAGATGTCCATGCTCAAGCTCCTGGGCTTTACTGAGGAGCGTGCCGAGTCTCAGTTTGGCTTCCTCATGGAGGCGCTCAAGTTTGGTGCGCCCCCGATGGGCGGTTTTGCTCTGGGCCTGGACCGCGTGTGCATGCTGCTCACCGGTTCCGACTCCATCCGCGACGTCATGGCGTTCCCCAAGACGGCCAGCGGCTCCGACCTCATGTCGGGCGCCCCGAGTGCCGTTAGCGGCGCCCAGCTCAAGGACGTTAGCCTGCGCCTGATGTAGGCGAGCGGCTACATATTGCCCGTAACGAGGGAAGGACGCGCGCCTTCCCTCGTTTTTTATGCGCCGAGGTTGTGGGGGCATGGGATGACCGGGCGTCGCGGAAAGTGCGTCCCGGAATCTGCGTCCAGAACGGGTCGCGCTTTCCCAAAGGGGGTCCTCTGGGAAAGCGCGACCCAGAATTCGGCAAAAAATGGGACACAGTGTCCGGTTGAGCGGTCTAACGGAAACTGTGCCCCAGAATGAGCACTCAAAACGGGGCAGGCTTTCCGCAAC
>CATXML010000239.1 GCA_958372035.1 uncultured Collinsella sp.
CTTTTAGCGAAAAGCGCCCCGCAACTGGTTCAATTCCAGTTGCGGGGCGCTTGCGTTTGCCCAGAGAAAACCGACCAAAATAAACCTGTCCCTTTTTGGCAGGTTAGTCCCAGAAGCTGTCTTCTTCGTCCTCGGACTTGGGGCCGCGGTCGACGTACATTTTATGGGTGCGCTTCTCCATTACAAAGGCAAGAATCGCAAACAGCAGGATGCCGCCGGCGAAAAGGATGGCAAAACCGGTGCGGGTGCCAAACAAAAAGGAAAAAACTGCGTCCATTGGGTGCCTTCTTGCGTAGTTGAGTTGGGTCGTAAACGCTCATAAGTATATACTTGCCCATACATGTACAAGGTTGCAACCTAAATGGAATGTATATCGCCGGAGGATCTAATGCTTGATATCAAGTTTGTTCGCGAGAACCCCGATGCCATCGATACCGCCATGGCAAATCGCCAGACGTCTTGGGATCGTGAGAAGTTCTTTGAACTCGACGACGAGCGCCGTGCCGTCATCACCGAGGTTGAGGAGCTCCAGGCCACGCGTAACGCCGAGTCCAAGAAGATTGGCGCCCTGATGAAGGAGGGCAAGAAGGACGAGGCCGAGGCCGCCAAGGAGGCCGTGCGCGCCGTCAACGAGAAGATCGACGGTCTGGCCGAGCGCCGTACCGCTCTTGAGCAGGAGCAGTACGACTTCATGTCTCACCTGCCCAACATTCCGTGCGAGGCCACCCCGTACGGTAAGGACGAGGACGAGAACATCGAGCGTCGCCGCTGGGGCACCCCGCGCGAGTTCGACTTCGACTTTAAGCCGCACTGGGATCTGGGCACCGATCTGGACATCCTCGACTTCGAGCGTGGCAACAAGCTCTCCGGCAGCCGCTTCACCGTTCTCGGTGGCGCCGGCGCCCGCCTGGAGCGCGCCCTTATCAACTTCTTCCTGGACACGCACACGAGCCGTGGCTTCAAGGAGTGGTGGCCGCCCATCGTCGTCAAGCGTCAGACCATGTTCGGTACGGGCCAGCTGCCCAAGTTTGAGGACGACGCCTATCACGTCTCGGGCGACAACTTCCTGATCCCTACCGCCGAGGTCGTACTGACTAACCTGCATGCCGGTGAGGTTCTGGACGCCGACACTCTGCCTCGCCGCTACACTGCCTTCACCCCCTGCTTCCGCGAGGAGGCCGGTTCCGCCGGTCGCGACACCCGCGGCATCATTCGCCAGCACGAGTTCGACAAGGTCGAGATGGTCAAGTTTGCCAAGCCGGAGGAGTCCGACGAGGAGCTCGAGAGCATGACCGCCGAGGCCGAGTACCTGCTGCAGCAGCTGGGCCTGCCGTATCGCGTGATTAGCCTGTGCACCGGCGACCTGGGCTTCTCTGCCCGTCAGACCTACGACATCGAGGTTTGGCTGCCGAGCTACAACGCCTACAAGGAGATCAGCTCCTGCTCCAATTGCGGCGACTTCCAGGCCCGTCGTGCCAACATCAAGTATCGCGACCCCGAGAACTTCAAGGGTTCGCGCTACCTGCACACCCTTAACGGTTCCGGCCTGCCGGCTGGTCGTACCATGGCTGCCATTCTGGAGAACTACCAGAACGCCGACGGCACCATCACGATCCCCGAGGTTCTGCGTCCCTACATGGGCGGCCTCGAGAAGATCGAGCCGGTCGCGTAAACTAGCTGCATAGGCGATTTGCGAGGGCGCTCCTTTTAGGGGCGCCCTTTTTGTGTACGGCTATACCATGCCGTGAGGACAGCTCGATAGAAAACACACGAACAGACGTTCTGTATACATACATCTACATGATATGCTTTTGCTAACTAAGAGCAAGAGAAAGGGGATGTGATGGAGCTGTTCGACGAGCGGGTTGTTTTGTTCCAGAGCGATGAGGGCGGGGAGCAGCTGCTGGTAACGTGCGAGCCGTCGGGTATGGGTGGCTTGGTGGTTCGGCAGACGAGTGAGGGACCATTGACGCTATGGTGCTATGAGGAGTCGCCGCATGTGGTCGAGACCTTTGTGGCGCACGAGGGGCTTGTGGCCCTAGAGCATTTCTATGGGGTCCAGACATCTAATCAGGTTGCTCGCATGTTGAGCATCTCGTTTGCCGATTATGATTGTGCCCAGCGGGTGAGATCGCTCCTGAGGGAACTTGATGCTAAGTTTGACGTGATCGAAAAGCCAATCGATCGTACGGGGAATGGCGGTATATGCGGAGCAGCATGACAAGACTGCGTTCCACAAAAAAGTTTGAAATTGTGCTTGACTCCAATAAGCTAAAGTGGTTTTATATGTCTTGCGCTGCGGCGTTACCTCAGCTGGATAGAGGGTCTGACTACGAATCAGAACGTCATAGGTTCGAATCCTATACGCCGCACCAATTGAAATTGAAAGCCTCCGGCAACGGGGGCTTTTCTTTTAGGCGGACGCCGCATGGATTCGAACCTCGGTCGAGGCGCGGGCGTCAAGAAAACGCGGAGCGTTTTTAGCCCGCGGGCGAGCACGCCGGCAGGCGGGCGAAGCCGGTGCGGATCCGCGAAGCGGATGCGCGGAATCCTATACGCCGCACCAATTGAACTTGAAGCCTCCGGCAACGGGGGCTTTTCTTTTAGGCGGGCGAAGCCGGTGCGGATCCGCACGACAACTTAATCAGCGCTTCGGAAAAATTTTTCAAATTGTCGCTTGACCCATCGGGGGCTCGCGTGCATAATAATCCGTGCGTTGCGGCGTTACCTCAGCTGGATAGAGGGTCTGACTACGAATCAGAACGTCATAGGTTCGAATCCTATACGCCGCACCAACTGAATTTTAAAGCCTCCGGTAACGGAGGCTTTTCTTATATGTCGACATACTTGAGAAGTTGCTTTTGCCGTGTTTGAAAGTATCGAGTCGATCGACTGCGCCAAATGAGTAAAAATCCAATTCGATAACTTTTTTCGAAAAATTGCTTGACCTATATTCAGTCAATGTGCATAATAATCAACAAGTCGCGGCGTTACCTCAGCTGGATAGAGGGTCTGACT
>CATXML010000240.1 GCA_958372035.1 uncultured Collinsella sp.
CGAGGCGCTCACCCAGGCCGACCTGGCGAAGCGTCTGTTCGGCATCGAGCGAATCAGGGCAGATCTGAGCTGCGAGCTCAACGTTTTCGAGGGCCGTCAGGTTGGGAACCAGATTGTAGAATTGGAAGACAAAGCCCACGTCGGCGCGGCGGTATTCCACGAGCTGCGCCTCGTTGGCAGCGCTCACGTCACGCCCGTCCACCGTCACGGTGCCGGAGGTTACCGTATCCATGCCGCCCAAGATGTTGAGCGCCGTGGTCTTGCCGGCACCCGAAGCGCCCAGGATAATGGCAAGCTCGCCACGCTCAACGGTAAAGCTCGCGCCGTCGAGCGCGTGAATGCGGGCATCGCCCTCGCCGTATGCTTTGATGACGTCTTTGAATTCGATATAAGCCATCGATCGGTTCCCATCTGGTCGGATAACTCTTTAGTATTACCCATTTCCCACCGACCAAAAAGGGACAGGTTTATTTTGGCAGGTTTTATATGGGGGAATGGCGGGTGTAGGCGAGGCATTAAGGCTACCCAAGTCAACCATTTGACCCAAACCACGCCCGCCGCTATGATGCCGCTGCGGAATGAATGTCTCCGCTGGGTGCGCTAGCCAAGCTGTCGCGTCGCCCTAAACCGCCTTGTTGCTGATGACTTCTGCTGTTACGTGATGCCCCTTGGGTATCACGTAACAGCAGGAGTCTTTTTTGTTTTGGAGGAGAAGTGTCGGAAAGCAGCGCATCGAGCAGGGTTAAACTCCTGGTCAACACCTATAGCGGTCTCGTGCTCATGGGCGCTGTCGGAATCCCTATTGGCATCATAGTTGGCGCCATCTGTGCCCTTTTTGGTCGTGTGCTCCTGGCAATCGGCGCCTTCCGGGACGCGCACGTCGCACTGCTCCTTCCCTTTCTCGCCCTCGCGGGTCTGGCCATCGTATTTGCCTACCGCACCTGGGGCAAAGGCACCGATCGGGGCATGAGCTTAGTATTTGACGTAGGCCACGGGCGTGAAGACGCCATCTCCCCGCGTCTCGTGCCGCTCATTATGCTGAGCACGTGGGGGACGCATCTCTTTGGCGGTAGTGCGGGACGCGAGGGCGTAGCGGTGCAGATCGGCGCCACCGTCTCGTATTGGATCGGTCGACGTCTACCTTTCCGAGACCCCGGCAACACGTTTTTGCTTATCGGCATGGCCGCAGGCTTTGCCGGACTCTTTCGAACGCCGCTCGCTGCTACGGTCTTTGCGGTCGAGGTGCTGGTCGCCGGACGCATGGAATACCGCGCGCTGTTTCCCGCGCTTACGGCTTCACTTGCCGCAAGCATGACCTCCGGCGCCCTAGGGCTCGAAAAGTTTGAAGTCGCCGTTACCGCCTCGTATGCGCTCGATCTCCCCGGTCTTGAACGGCTGGCGCTGTTGGGTATCGCGTTTGGCATGGTCGGCGGCGCCTTTGCCTGGTGCCTTGCCCATGCTAAGACCCTTGCAGCGCGGCTGCTCCCCAGCCCTTACACACGCGTTGCCGTTATGGGCCTTGCACTGTCAGCGATTCTGTTCATGCTGTGGCAGGGGCGATACTGCGGCCTTGGAACAAACCTGATATCCGCGGCGCTCAACGGTGACGGCAAGGTCGTCATCATGCCTTGGGACTGGGCGCTCAAATTCACACTCACCATCGCCACGCTTGCCGCGGGTTATCAGGGTGGCGAGGTCACGCCGCTGTTCTCCATCGGAGCCAGCCTGGGTCTCGTGCTCGCCGGGATTCTCGGCATGCCCGTCGAGCTCTGCGCCGCACTGGGCTACGCAGCCGTCTTTGGCAGCGCCACCAACACGCTGCTCGCGCCGATCCTCATTGGCTGCGAGGTCTTCGGTTTCGGTAATCTGCCGGCGTTCTTCATCGTCTGCGTTGTGGCATATCTGTTCAACATGGACAAATCGATCTACGCCCTGCAAGAGCGAGCGTAGAAAGATGTCCAGGCAGGCGATCTCAACCGGAAACGGCGTCCCACTCTGAGGCTATCTTCCGGGACACGGTTTCCGCTTGAGACGCTATTCGGAAAGCGTGTCCCGTTCTATTGTGGCGTCTTGGCTATGCAAAGTGCCCTGGCGTTACTCCTCGTACGCACCCTCAAGCCGAAGCAGCCACTCCTTGCGGTCGAGGCCACCGGCATATCCGTTGAGCGACCCGTCAGCGGCAACCACGCGATGGCACGGCACGATAATCGAAATGGGATTACGCGCAACCGCAGCCCCCACGGCACGCGGGGACACAACGGGAGCCTCATTTCCCGGCACACGATGTCGAGCCGCAACACGCTGGGCGATTTCGCCATACGTAGCGACATCGCCACGCGGGATAGAAAGCAGCTCAAACCAAACCTCACGCTGAAACGCCGTGCCAATCAAATGCAACGGCGGCGTAAACCGAGGCTCCTGCCCCGCAAAATAGGCGTTGAGCCAAGCCCAAGAACGCTCTAGCACCGAAGAAGCCGCGCCATTGGCCGGATTTACCGTCTGCATGCCCCCGGCACCCGAAACTGCATCGGTGCCCTCAACGTATTCGGCGCTTTCTTTAAGAAGCGTGGAACCAAAGTGCTCCTGCCCCTCAAACCAAAGCCCCGTCAGACCGCGGCCATCAGCGGCAAGCAAGATTTCGCCCAAAGGCGAAGCAAACGTCGTCGTGACCACCAGCGGCTCCCTTCAAAACTCCGCAACATAATACCGCGAATTGTACAGACAACCCCGCAGATACGTCTGGGCGGGCTCGCAATTACTTAAGCGAGACTGTTTTCCCTAATCAAGCGAAAAAGACGCAGGGCATCGACACCAGAGCGGTACCCCTGTCAGCCGAGCTCTAATACTTTCCCGAGAAGTGAACGAGTAAAAACGAAGTCCCGGAGCATCCACACCTTTAGACCGCAAAACCGCAGGATTCGCGCTGCAAAACCGCAGGACATAGCAATCAAAAAATGCCAATGCTTCGGGGGTCCAAATAAGGTCGTTCACTTCACGGGAAAAGTATTAG
>CATXML010000241.1 GCA_958372035.1 uncultured Collinsella sp.
TAACGCCTGCGGCCTCGGTCTTCGCCTCGATCGCGGCGGGCGCCAGGCAATCGGGAGCAGGATACTCCACCTTGGAATCTGCCATGTCAATCACTTCTTTCCTAATCAGCAGGGACAAGCGCTCCTACTGCTCTTGCCCCAAGCGGACAAAGTGGGAAAAGTCGTTGGCGGCCACGGCGTCGTACACGGCGTCGACGGCGTCAAAGACTTCCGGGGACATGGGGTTGTAGAACTCCGTGTCGCCCGGCTGAATCCCGACGAAGACGATATCATCGCACGATTGCTCAATCTCTTCGATCAGAATCGACAAGGGAAGCGAATGCGTGGTGAACATCGACTTGCGGGCCACATCGCGTTTGTCGAGCAAACGGATGGACCCGACGAGCAGCGCCATGTCGGCGGCATCGACCAAGACCAGGCGCGGCGGACGCTCGCGCTTGACCTCGATGATGTCATCCTCGGGCGTTTGGCCCCCGTCGATGGTGTACCAACCGGCGATGGGTGCGTCCTCCATCTTTTTGGAGAGCACGGGGCCGGCGGCATCGTCGGCACGCAGTACGCTTCCCGCCGTGAGCACGATGCCCGCAAACGGGGCGCCGTTCACACGTCCATCCACAACGCAACCCATTACTGCAACCTCCCCGTCAGATACACGCCCGACACATCGCGCACGCGCTCCACCAGATCGCGAAACTTCATCAGAAACGCGACCTGCTGGGCATGCAGGCCAAAGTCGTCGTCGAACACCGAGATGCCGGCCTTGGCCGACCCGCGAAAACCGCGCTCGTCGAGCAGCGCATCGCAGGCCTCGAGCAGCGACGGCACCGCCGCCTTGTCGAGCTGGCACTCACCAAAGGAGCGGATGGCCTCGAACTTGGTCTTGGCCTCCCCCTCCGGCAGCGCGTCGACGAGCGAATAGAACACATCCACCGGCACCGATAGGCGCGGCTCAAAGCAGTCGAGCACGCCGGTGTGGTGGCCCACGGCGAGCGTGTAGTACAGCACGTCGCAGGCCTCCTGGGGAACGTCTTCCTCGGTCTCCACAAACTTACGCGTGAGCTCGTAAAAGACCACCTGGTCGGGCGCATGGCCCAGGGAGGGGTCGACGACGCCCTCGGCGGCCTCGTCGCTTGCGCGCGAGGCATCGCCAAAGGAGCCGCCGAGCATGCCGGGGCCCGCAAAGTAACCAGAGCGGTCCGTGAGTTCCATCTAGCGACCTCCGGCCAGCACCAGATCCTGCAGCGCCGAGTACACCTCGACGCGGCGCGGATCGTCCTGCTTGTCGATGAGCAGCGCCATGGCACCGCGGATATCGCCCTTGGGCGCGCCCTCGAGCGTATCCATGAACTCATTGGCCAGGTCGCGGCCGTAACGGTAGCCGCTCATGGCGCGAGCCTCGCGCTCGATGGCAACGCGCAGCTTGTACGGCACGCCGGGGTGCAGGATATCGGCCTGCTCGCCGGCGGCCTCCACCGTGGTCTCGGCATGGAGCTTTTGGTCCAGCAGGCCAAGTGCCATGGCAAAGCCGTAGACGGTCTGCGCGGGGCTGGGCGGGCAGCCGGGGATGTAGACATCGACCGGCAGAATCTTGTCCGTGCCGCCCCAGACGCAGTAGTTGTCGTAGAAGATGCCGCCGGTGCAGCCGCACGCGCCATAGGACACCACGATCTTGGGATCGGGTGCGGCCTCAAAGGCGCGCAGCGCCGGCATGCGCATGGCGCGCGTCACGGCGCCGGTGTACAGCAGCACATCGGCGTGACGGGGCGAGGGCACGACCTTGATACCAAAGCGCTCGACGTCGAAAACGGGCGTGATGGAACCAAAGATCTCGATCTCGCAGCCGTTGCAGCCGCCGCAGTCAACACGGTAGACATACACCGAGCGCTTGATCTTCTTAAGAAGGGTCGCCTTGGCCTTCTCGATGCTCTCGTCGAGCTCGATCTTGGTCGGGCGGTACTGGAGCCGCTCGGGCAAAAGCGTGGGTTCGGCCATGGTTACTCCTCCTTCGTATCAAAATCCATGATGATGCCCTCGACCGGCGCAGGACCGGCGGGAATCTCGGGCGCATCGGGGTTGAGCTCGCGGTCGATATACTCCGGGTTCACGCCGTGGCCGCCCAGATACTCCATGCCGGGGCCCTGGGGCTCACCGGACGCAAGCGTCTCGTTGGCAGCCATGCCGCGCGCGTTACCGGTCTTTACGGCCGAGGCGGCACGCAGGGCGTCGAGCTCGCGCTTGCACTCCTGGCACATACCAACGGTACGGGCGGCCTGGATGGCCTCCATGCCGCCGGCCTTTTGCAGCAGGCGCTTGGCGTAGTCGATCTCCTTGTGCGGGGCAAACGGCTTGCCGCAACGCGAGCAGTGCTCGAGCGTATAGACGCTCTTGCTGGTGAGGTCGTCCTTGCTCATGACGGCCAGCTCAAACTCCTCGGTGAGCTTGATGGCCTCCATGGGGCAGGCTTCCTCACAGCGGCCACAGAAGATGCAGCGACCGTAGTCAATCGACCAGGTGATAGTATCGGCCGCAAGGTCGGTGTCCATGCGAATGGCATCGGCCGGGCACGCCACGCCGCAGGCACCGCAGGCGATGCAGAGCTCCGCGTTGTGCTCGGGCTTGCCGCGCATGTCCTTGTTGGTGGGGAACGGCCCAAACGGGTACTTGACCGTCGCGTCGCCGGCCTTGGCGTTGACCTTCCAAAGCTTCAGCATATTAGAGCGCCTCCTCATCGAGCGGAGCGGCCATGGTGCCCTCGCCCGCAAGCGGCGACTTGTCGCGCCAGACGTTCTCGAACTGCTCCTTGTCGAGCACGTGGTCGCGCTTGGCGGCGACATCGGTCACCGTCACGCGGTCGGTGCAGGAGTAGCACGGGTCGAGCGAACCGACGATCAGCGCCGCGTCGCCCACGGTGTTGCCGCGGAACATGTAGCGCAGGACCGGCCAGTTGCTGTACGTGGCGGCCTTGGCGCGCCAGCGGTAGCACTTCTGGTTGTTGCCGAGCATCGCCCA
>CATXML010000242.1 GCA_958372035.1 uncultured Collinsella sp.
CGGGTCCGTCGCCATCGCCAACGCCTCCTCGGCTAGCGCGTCAACGCCCTGCTCCCGAGCCTTCGCAACAGCCGCCTTCCACTTCGGATCCTTCGAGCACCATTGCGACAGCATGCTGCGGCCAAGACCCACTCGCTTCGCAAAAGTCAGCATCATCCCGCCCTGCGCCAAGTAGGCACAGAGCGCGTCCAAGAGCTCCGGCGACTTCACCACCCGACCCGTCTCCGCATCCGTCGGCAGATACTCCGGCACCTCGGGCAGCCCCACCATCGCCTCAGTCGCCACCCGACGCATCAGAGCCCTGTCCTCCTTCGTCAGCCCAGGACGACGCTTCCTCGGCCCCCACTCCGGACGCCAGTCCTCGTCCGGCGTCACGGGCTTGTAGTGCGCACGTCGCTTTGACGGGTCCATGTCGGACACCGTCTTGGGTGCCCCTTCATGCACGATCCTTACCACGGCTTCAGACGAGGCAGGAATGGGCGTTTTTGAGCACGCTGAGGCACCGAACAAACCTTCCCCTTGTGGTTGCTCGTCCGAGGACGTCGACGCCGTAGCGGCCCTGCTAGAGGGCTTCTCGAGGATCTGAATCGATTTGATCTTGTTTGCGACGGTTTGAGCCATTGTGAAAATTTCCTAAAAATTTTTGGAAAGGCGGGCAGTGGGAACTCGGGAAAAAGGGAAGTTCGAAAATGAAAAATTTTTGGATGTGCCGGTCGGGTGAGGTCCCCCGCGGACGAGCGGCGAAATTGGGCCCCCACCCGTCCCCGGCGAGCGCCTCAGCCGACCACGGTGCGGCGGCCGGCGCGGACCGTCACCCATGCGGCGGGCAGCACGGCGCGGCGGTGGCATCGCACGAATCCTTTCGCGGTGTTGAAAGGCACGCCGAAGCGGGCGGCGGCCGCGGTGACGGTCTCACCGGCGGCCACACGCTGGCGTATCTCCTCAACCACAGCGTCTGGCCACCGGCACCGCGCGGAGTCCTCGCCGACCGGTCGCCCGGCGGCGCTTACGGCAATCGTCTTTGTCATGTGCTTTCCTCCTGCGGCCGGAGTCTAGCCGCAATCGCCAAGCTAAAGCCGCAACCGTCGAACGGACGGGCAGGAATTCCCGCGCATCAAGGCGCGGCGGGCGGTGATGCTGTGAGTTCATACAAAAATCCCCACGGCCACGAGCGCAGCCGATGCCGCCGGTCGGCATCCCAGGCGGCGGACTGCCCGCGCGCCCGCACCAAAAAACCGCAACGCGACGCGGCGCGTCGGGTAGGCCAGAGCACCGCCAACCCCACGGCGCCAATCCACGGCGCCACCCCACCGCACGCCGCAAGGCCGCACGGTACGCCGATCCCACGGGCTGGCGCATAGCGCCCGGCGCCACCCTTCGGCCAGGGCGATGAGCGGCCTAAAAAACCGCAGCAGTGCTTACGTGCTTATTTCGGTCAAAAACATAAACCTCCTATAGGCGTAACTAAAGGGGGTACCCCCTTGATTTTCACGTATGAGAGAAGTTACGGGAGGGGGTAGATAAGCACGTAAGCACTGCCTTTTTCTTCGGCTAACTCACGAAAAATCGGAGTTGCGCCCCAACTCACAAAAAAACAGCAGTTCAGTAAGTCCTATCGCCGCAATCCAACTAACAAAAAAACCGAGTTGCTCACCAACTCACAAAAAAAGCGAGTAGAGGCAGAGGCCCCGCCGTGGCCTTGAGGGGTCCGGGGAAACTATGCCCGCCTATATAGAAAGCCTCCCAGGTGCGCCCGCGCCCGGGCTTTTCCTTGCGTATACGCGAAGAATGTTGATCTATATCAACAGTTGCGAAGATTCTTACACTGCATAGTATTGCGCTTAATTGCCTACTAATGCACAATACAAGCAACGAAAGGCGGTATAGTGCCGCTTTGAGCAAATATATGCAACTAGGACTCCACACCATGACACCCGCCATCATCGCCCATTACCTCGTCGCAATCGCCGTCATCGCCGTTTTTCTCACCATCGCGCTCATCCGTGAGGCCCTCCTTCGTGAAGCCGCCGATCGTCGCCGTGACGAAGAATTTGACCGCATGCGCGCCGCCGATCGCGCCGCCGCCCGCCGTCGCACTGATGCCCTCTATCTCGACTTCGCCCGCCGCGCCGGCGCCGCCGTGGAGCTCCCGGCGGACTGGGACCGCCTGGCCGACTGCCAGAAAGCTATCCGCATCGACGATCTCGAGAAGGCCGCCAAGCGCATCGAACGCCGCGCCGCTTTCGCTGCTCGCTACGGCTGCGAGGTCAAGGCATGACCGCCCCACGCGCTCTGGTCGCCCGTCTTGCGCTAGGCGCCGCTGCCCTCGCAGTGGCGGCGCTGGCCGCCGGCGCGGCGGCCTCATCGGTCGACCTGACCGCCGGCGCCTACACCGTCGCAGTGGTCAAGCTGGCTGCAGGCTGCGCTCTCTCTGCTCTTTTCGCTTCTCTCTTCGGCGCGCTTTTCGACGCTGCCGAAGGCTAATCACTTACTTAACTTGCTAGGACTCATCATGACCATCGCCAATAACAACGCTGCCGCCAACGCCGCCGAAATCATCGCCACCACCGAAACGCACATCGAACTGCGCGCCGCTGAGCTTCACGACGTCGATTGCTTCCGCCAGCTGTGCGCCTCCGCTGTCGCATGGCTCGACGCTGAGTATTTCGGCCAGGCCGATGACGATGAGGAGCACGCGGACGAGTACCGCGACCCGCTCGCTTTTGAGGTCTACCTCAACGGTCGCACTGGCGAATACATCGCCGACCTTGATCTTGCCGTAGGCGGTCCGACGATCCGCGCCCGCTACGAATCCTACTGGGGCGAGCTCACGATCACCGCAGCCTGGGGCTCCGACCGCGTGGTGATGAGCGCCCGAAACTGCGCTTTCGTCGACTGGATCGAAACCTGCGCCGATTGTTACTGCTAAAAGCCCCGCGCCCCGCCGCACCGGTGGGGTGCATATGAGAGCGCCCGGGCGTCCGGACGCTTTCACCTGCAAAACCGC
>CATXML010000243.1 GCA_958372035.1 uncultured Collinsella sp.
AACTCTACGAGCAGAACCAGCTTGACCTACGCCGCGCCTCGGTCTCCTCGGCATTGGCGCTCGCAAACACGCTCGACTGCAGTATTGAAGACCTCATCTGGCAACCGATCGTTCTGGAGTACGACTCCTAATGCCACCGTGTTGTGCTCCCCGGTATTGCATCGCACGTATAGAATCAAAGCATCCGCGCGCATGTCATTATCTTGATTGGAAGCCATATGGAGATCCCCAGCACCCTGTGCAGCAATGTGTACGACTTCGCGTTTTGCCCCGAGCCCTGTTACGACCGCCTGGCCGATCTCGCCGATCCCGAGGACTGGGGTCCCAGCAACCGCATCCTCAAAAACTACCTGTCGTTTTCGTTTAGCCGCGCGGTGTTTTTGACCGAGCGCGACGTGGAGCAGACCGCGCCGTCCAACCTGCCGCTGGTGTTCGACGACGACCGCTGCCTGTTCAACACCGGCCTGTACACGCGCCGCTACGAGACCATCTACGGCCTGTTTGAGCCCAACACCAAGCCCGACGCGCGCCAGCGCTGGTTTTTGAAGGGCTTCTTTAAGGAGAGCGACCCTATGCTGGTCTCATTTGAGTACCTGCCGTGCCGCGTGCGCTTTGCCGAGGACCCCTCCGAGCTGGTCTTTGACTACCGCCTGCCAATCCGCTCCAACATCGACCACATTCTGGGCGACGAGGAGAACCTGACGCGCATTCCAACCAACCTGATGGGGGAGGACAATTCGCTGCTGCTACGCCGCGCCTTTGAGGGCGCCGTCGTCGAGGCCGCCCGCCGCGCCGCCGCCAACTACACGCTTGCCGTGCCGCAGTTCTACGGCGGCCGGATCCAGCTGCTGCTGCCGCTGTGCCTGACCGGCGACAAACCCGAGCTGGCGCTGACCATCCAGCGCGAGGACGGCTTTTACGCCGCGCGCACCTGCCTCACGCTCGACATGGCCTACAACAACGCGCGACTCATATGCCGCCCCGAGACTTCGTGGATAAAGCGATAAAGGTAGGTTTAGCTGCGGTTTTTCCGATTGCTTTGGTCGCTTTGGCTTGACTTGCGTCCACGAATTTAAAATCGAGGGCAAAAAGTTCTTGGTAAACCGCGCGCGGCTATGTTAGTATCTTTTTTGCCGAAAGGCGACGGGCGATTGGCTCAGGGGTAGAGCATATCCTTCACACGGATGGGGTCACAAGTTCGAATCTTGTATCGCCCACCATCAACAGCGTAGGTCAGAGATGTTAAGTCTCTGGCCTTTTTCTTTTTGACACCTAAACTTACACCAAAAATAAATCGTAGTCGTCTAAGGCATAATTTTTTATCACAACCATTTTTTGCTGACGTCAATGCATGTTTTGTATAAAACGCATGCGTATTTTCATTGAAATCCCCATATGATTCATGCGCAAATGTGAAGACAGGGACCACACAACCAGGGTGCCTTCCAGCGGATTTCTATCTCACAACGTTTTTTTACACAACTCGTCAAGCTTTTGGTCAGCGTTTGGTCAGCTTCCGGTACTTACCCGCATGATGCCCCAGTAGATAATCGGCGATGTTCGTAATCCGCACGGCATATGGCCGATACCAGGGGAGACGCAAATGGACGAAATCGTCTGCGCAAACACCGCATTCCGCTACTGGCGCTGCCCACCGCAGGTTCGCGACCTCTACCCGCGCCTGCCCAATTCCGAAGACGGCTGGCGAGCCCTGTCCCAAGCCCCTTTCATAACCGAAGTCCTCAAGGCCCCGATTATCGCCGTTGCTTCGCCAGGTTGTTGTAATCACCGCTCGGGATTGCGCTCCACCATTCGCTGGGAGGGGGCATCGGATGCCGGCACAACAATCGACACTCATTTAGGTTTTAGTGTCACCAATCCGCTTAACACGTTATTTACTATGACACGCTTTGTGTCCCAAATAGATCTGGTGCTAGCTATGTACGAGCTCTGCGGCTGGTTTTCTGTTTTCGAGCCGGCTCCCGCTGCCGAAATGCAGTTAAAAATAGCGGGAGAGGAGAATCGCAATACCAGCACGCAGGATCTGTTCGAACTTGGAGAAGGCGAAGACGAGGTTCCTTGGAAACGAGTTTACGCTCGCGCAACCATAAAGGACCCAGATAATGAAGGCCAATCGAGCAAGCGTGAGGATGGAAGAGAGGTTACGAAACTCAAAGGCACTTCTCTATGGATGAGAAAGCCGCTTATCGAACTGAGCGACCTGTATCGATTCGCCGACAAGGTCAAAAGTCAAATGTGGGGAAAGCAGTTTTATGATGCCGCTCAGCAGGTTATCGGCATTGCTGCGTCTCCACTCGAGGTCGCGGGGGTCCTGCTCCTAAGTCGCTCTCGGCGTCTAGGTGGTTCAGGATTCAGATACGTGTACCTCAACGATTTAACCCCTCTATCCGTGGCAGCCCAAAGCATCGCAGGTCAAAAGGTTTGCTACGGCGACATCGTGATTGTAAACCCAATGCTAATGAAGGCAGTAATTATCGAGATCCAAGGTGAGGTCATCCATGGCTCAGGCGCGGTACTTGATCACGATGCGGAGCGCATGACTGCGCTCCAGAGCATGGGTTTCGACGTGTTCCTGGTAACCCACGATATGCTTAACGATAAAAAGCAACTAGATACCATAGTCAAAAGCGTCTGCAGTCGTTTGGGGATTCGATATAAAGCCAAATCCGAGGCAATGAAGTGCGCCGAGACGCGACTGCGAGCAAATGTTTTGTGCAACTGGTTGGAAATCGGAAATTAGTCGGCGACAAGGTGCTAGAACGACCTAGTTTGCCTGCCAGTGAATCAGTGTCATTTCAAAACTATGCCGGATTACGGGGCTGGACTCGGACCGGCCGTCCATACCTTGCATTTCACTGAATGCGCAAGTCGTCTACCTGCGGTTTTGATTTTACCGAATACGGCACGCTCGGGGGTTCCCGGCCCGGCACCGTAAACCGGCATGGTTTTGAAACCACCGGCGGCCACGCCGCCGCCCGCGGGGCG
>CATXML010000244.1 GCA_958372035.1 uncultured Collinsella sp.
AACGTAACAGTAGCTGACGATGGGCTGGATCATATAGGCAAAGCCGCGACGATATACGCCCTGCGCATCGATATAGAACATAGTGTGCGTCCAGTAGCTGGTAAATGCCAGCACGACCACCAGAGCCGTAGGCAACGCTACAAGCACCACCCTATAGCGCGAGGTCAAAAGGCGAGAACCCTGCACCGTCTCGGAATAGATAAACCAAATGAGACACGCGATAGCAAAGAGCGAAAACGAAACCGCGTTGGAAATCCAGTTGGCAGCAATGCCCAACGTGCCGTCCACACCGTCCGAAAGCGTCCAGATCATATCGAATAATATGTACGCGGCAGAGGTGTAGCCAAGCATGCTAAACAATAGCTGCTGGGTGCTCGAGAACAAGGAGCGACGACTTCGCACGGCAAGCCCGATAAGAACAATCATGCATAGCACGAATATCTCAATCTTGAGTGCCTTAACCACTAGAGCCATCCCTTCAATACCCAAGTGGTCAGAATCGCCCAATTCGAATCAGGGCAATAAACACCCCTTTACTCCGCAGGGGTAAAGGGGATAATAGCAGAGCGCCCGAACATCACTGCAAAACAGTTTCTGTTCGGGCGCCCATACGGCGCGAATTGCACACGCCGGCATCATTGATGGGTATCGATTGCTACTCGCCATCGATGTCAGTCGCGACGGCCTCCTCGATGGCCTCGACACCGACAGGCGACAGATCCTCCTTGCCTTGGCAGAACTTCTTGTCGACCCAGCCAGTCAGAATCGGAGCCATGATCGCCGTGATGATAACGGCGGTGGCGATCTGAGCGTACGCGGTGGGCGCAAGCTCGGCGTAACGCGGTGCGACCTCGGCGAGGGCAACCGGTGTGGTCATAGCCGTGCCGGCAATGGTGGAGCAAGCCACAGCGGCCTTGCCATTGCCGCCGCACAGACGCTCGAACGCAAAGGTGATGGGACCGACGACAAACAGCGTGACAAGGCCCAGCAAGATGCCGGAAATACCGCCGGTGATAAAGCTCGACAGGCTCATGGACGCACCGAGCTGAAATCCGATGACGGCAATCGCGGGATTGGCACCGGGAACCAGCAGGTTCTTGATAAACGGGAACAGGTTGCCCAGAACCATGCCAATAACGAGTGGCAAGATGGAGCCGATAATGGTGCCAATGGGAATGTTGGCGAGGCCGGAAACACCGAGGATGATCATCGTGACGGCGGGGCCAGCCGTAAAGAACAGGATACCGACGGCGCCCTGCTCGGACTCATCGCCGAACTCGCCCATGATGCCCGTATAGAGCGCCATGTTGCAAAACGTGATGCCGCCGATGATAGACACGGAGCTCAGACCCAGGAAGTTGTCGTTAAAGAAATATGCCACGCCCAGGCCGAGAGCCGCTGCGACGACCAGCTTGGGGATCAGCACAACGATACCGGTCTTGATGGCACCCGGCGTGGACTTAAAGCTGATGCCGGCGCCCACAAACAGCAGGATCGCGGCGACGATGGTATTGGAGCCACCGCGGCAGGCAGCCGTAAAGAAGCCGCCGATCTCAAAAACCTGCGGGCAGAAGGTGTTGAGCAAAAGACCGACGATCATCGGATAGATCATGATGTCGCCCGGGATGCGCGGGACCTTGAATTTCTTTTGCTCGTTGGCGGTCGCTTCCTGTGCCATGAAACCCCCATTTCCGCTGACGGGGTACAAAAGCCCACGTCACGCTTTGCTACAGTAAAGTTTGACCATGGTACCAGAAGAAATAGACCAGCTCGGTGAAAAATTGGATTCGTTGGCCGGGATGCTAAACGTGTCCCGCTCTTATACGAGGCTCAAAACGATATAGAGCACGATGCCCGAAACACAGCACCACAACATCGACTTTGTCCTGATTGCCACCACCACGACGCCGGCAGCCGCAATCCAGGGAACCAAGGCAGGCCAGAGTCCCGCGTCGAACGCCCCGGGGCTCACCAAGTCGTTGGCGACCAGCGCGGCAAAGGCAGCGGGCGGGATATAACCCAGGGCCTCGGTAATGCGGGGCGACAGCGTTCTCCCGCGCAAGGCAAACGCCGGCGCGATGCGAAAGAACGCGATAGCAGCCCACGACGACAGCCACAGAACCAAGAACTCGTTAACGGGCATCGCGGGCACCTCTTCCGTCTAATACAGCATCGCACGCCAGCGCAATGGCAATGCCGACCACGACGCTTGCCGGCACGGCAATATTCGTGAGGCCCAAGAACTTGCATACGGCGACGGACACCGCGCCCGAAACCGCCGCGACAACGTTGCCGCGCGACAGCCGCTGCGAAAAGAGTAGGCAGATAAAGAGCGATGTGCAGACAAAACCCGCAATAGCGGTGGGAACATCGCCAACGGCGCCGACGATGGCGCCCGTCGTACACGAAACGCCCCATGTTGCGATGAGGATCGCGTTGAGCACAAAGGACTCGCGCGGGCCCCAATCCTCCCCTTCAACCAGCCTGGCAAGCGAGATGCCATATGCCTCCTCGGTAAGTGTCGCGGAAACAGCCAACGCCTGACGCTTCGAGGCGCCCGTCAGATGCGGTGCGATCGATGCCGAGTAAAGAGCGAAGCGCGAGGAGATTGCGGCGACGCTCGCCACGATCGACGCCGCAGGCACACCCGCCAGCCACAGGTTGCAAATCATAAACTGCCCGCTGCCTGTCACGAACGTGCTGCTCAGGGCAAAAACCATCCAGGGCTCCATCCCCGCCTGCGCCATAATCATTCCGCACGGCGCGCCTATCGCAACATAGGTAAGCATCACCGGCCAGACGGTTTTAACGATTTTGAGCACCATAGCGTTCCTCGTCCCGACAAGCTTTCCGAGTCGCATTCAACGACATGGCAGAATCATCGCCCGGCAGCAACCGAGTTCACCTACAATTGCCACCGGATCGAAAGACACAGAAAGACACAACTTTTTCAGGAAGTCATTATGACAGCTA
>CATXML010000245.1 GCA_958372035.1 uncultured Collinsella sp.
CTCCTTGCCGCCGGGGTCGCCACCGGCATCGCGGCCTTTTGGCTCGGCCCGGCAAGCGCCGCGGCCGCCACGGGGATGGGCGCGCTTTTTGGCCGCCTGGCTACGGTCGCGCTTTCTGCCGGAGGCGTGCTGGGGCTCGGCAATGTTGCCGCGGCGCTGGGAGACATGCTCTCCTGGGCTGCCATCGTGCTCGTCGCGGCAACAGCTGCACTGACGTCTCTGCTGCTCAATGCCCATGCCAAGCGTGCCGAGCAGGGCTCGAATCTGACCGCAATCGCCGCCATCGCCGGCTGCGGAATAGGCTCCGCGGCGTCGCTCTGTCTTGCACACCATATGGAAATTGCCAGCCTTGCGGCCGCGGTCGTCGTCAAGGCGGCGGTTGCGGGAACCCTATCCTCTATAATCGTTGGGATATGCCTATATTTGCTCGGATACCAAAGAACCTATACGGAGAGTGATCTTTCGTGAACTTCCTGAACATCTTCGAGGACCACGTGGCCGGCATCTTCGGTGCCACCCGTGCCCCGTTCTCCTTTAAGAAGCTTGCCAAGCAGGCCGCTCGCGACATGGAGGATCAGACTCTGGTGATCAACGGCGTCAACACCGCGCCGGCACTCTATACCATCCTGATCGCCGCCGACGACGATCCCATGCTCGCCCCGTTCTACCCCGAGCTTTCGCGCGAAGTCCGCGAGTTTGTGAAGGCACAGGCCGAAAAGCGCCGCTATGTGTTTGTCGGCGAGCCCCTCGTTCGCTTTATGATCGACCCGCAGCTGCGTGCCGGTAAGTTCTCGGTCTTTGCCGAGAACGTCGACGCCCCCACACTCGGTCGTCTGTACGAGGAAGAGCGCGCCTACCAGAATGGCCTGGGCCAGAACAACTCGGCCGCAAGCCGCGCCGCCAGCGCTCCCCGCGCCGGCAAGCAGCAATTCGCTGCTCCGCAGCGACAGCACCCCGCCGCCATGCCCCAGCAGCCGGCACCCCGTGCCGCCGCTCCCGACCCGCTCGCCGTGGCCGATCCCTTTGCGCCCAACGTCCCCGATCCCGCCGTCGCACCCATCCCCGTGCCGCAGACCGTCTCTCGTGACGCCCTCGCCGGTATGGGCGGAGCCGCCGCGACCGGCGCCGCCGTGGGCCTTGGCGCCGCGGCCGGTATTGCCTCCAACATGGCGAGCACCCGCGCCCCGCAGCGCCCGCTCGCCCAGCTCGTCGACGTCGTGAGCGGCGAGAGCCACAGCATCACTTCCGCGCAGGTGACCATCGGTCGCGAGCGCTCGGTTTCGGACATCGCCCTGCGCGACCCCAACGTGTCGCGCCGCCACGCCCAGCTCACCTTTACCGGATCGGACTGGTCGATCGAGGACCTCAACTCCACCAACGGCACGCTCGTCAACAACCGCCGCATCACGCGCTGCCCGCTGCGCAACGGCGACCTGCTGACGTTTGGCCTAAGCACCTTTGAATTTAGGGGATAGTCGCTTATGAACATCGATATCGTCCTTTTTGCAGGCCGCATCGTCCTGGTCGCCCTGCTCTACATCTTCCTGTTCGCCGTCATGAAAACCGGCGTGGGACTCGTACGCGGCCAGCGCCGTGACTCCGCTATCTGGACGATCGATGTGGACAAGGGTCCGCGCGGCATCCGTGGCATCCATGTAGACATGCTCGGCCCCGTCATCGTAGGCCGCTCGCCGTCCTCGGACATCTGCATCAACGAACCGTTTGTCTCGGCCTCGCACGCACGCTTTTCGCTGCAGGGCCCGGCACTCATTATCGAAGACCTCAACTCGCTGAACGGCACGCTCGTTAACGGCCGTCAGCTGGTGGAGCCCGCAACGCTGCGCGAGGGTGACGAGGTCCAGATTGGCGACGTGGTCATGAAGGTGAACCGTCGATGATCGACGAGGAGAACAAGTCCGCAGCCATGCCCGAGACGCCGACTGCCCCCGCAGCCGCGCCGGCTCATGCCGCTCCGGCGCGCCCTGCGACCGTGGAGCCCGAGGACACCGTGTTCTCCCTGCCTCTTTCGCATGTAACTCAAGAATATCCGGCACTCGCCGATGACGAGGACGCCGACACCGAGCGGCTCGATGCCCCCATCGGCGCGCACGCTGCCGAGCAGCCCGCGGAACCGGAGACAACGCCCGCACCGGCTCACTTTGCCGAGCCCGTCGCCGAGGCGATTAACGAGAGCGCTGCCGTGTTTGCAGCCCCCGAGCCTGCCGCGCCGGTATTCCCCGTCGCCCCGACAAGCGAGGCGGTACCCGCATCCGCAACGCCTGCCGAAGTCGAGCAGCCCGTTGCCGCGCCCGCCGCAGCTCCCGAGCCCTCCGCTCAACCCCAGAGCATGCCCGCGCCGTCGCACTTTTCGACGCCCGAGCCGACGGCTGTCGAGCCGCAGCAGGACGGCGATCCCGCCGACCGTGTAACCGAAGATCTCAACCTTCCGGACATCTCCGACGCCGAGTCGGGCAACGATGCCGACACCGTCTCCCCCGGCGACACCGCCGAGATCGATGTCGCCGCCGTGGAGGCAAAGCTCAAAGATCCCGGCTCGACCATGAGCTTTGAGCCGCTGACCGACGAGCGCATCGAAACCGACTCGACCTACGACGCCGGCACCACCACGCAGCTTATGTGGGGCGCCCGCTCCGACGTCGGATGTGTACGCCCGCACAATGAGGACTCCTATCTGGTGCAGTCGCCGCTCTTTTGCGTGTGCGACGGCATGGGAGGACACGCCGCCGGCGAGGTGGCATCCTCCATCGCCGTCGAGACCATCGCCAAGACGGCGCCGCAGTCCGTCGACGCCGCGCGCCTGGCCGCAGCCGTCGAGGCCGCCAACGCCGCCGTGATCGAAGCCGCCCTCAACGGCCTGGGCAAACCCGGCATGGGATGCACGGCCACCTGTGCCTACATCGAAAACGACACGCTCGCCATCGCCCACGTGGGCGACTCGCGCGCCTACCTGC
>CATXML010000246.1 GCA_958372035.1 uncultured Collinsella sp.
CGTTCATCATGAGCTTCATGTTGGACGTGCCCGAGGCCTCCTTGCCGGCCGTGGAGATCTGCTCCGAGATCTCGGCGGCGGGGTAGATGAGCTGGGCGTTGCTCACGCGGAAGTTGGGGATAAAGCAGACCTTCATGACCTCGTTGACGCGGGCATCGTTGTTGATGACTTCGGCCACGGAGTTAATGAGGCGGATGGTCTCCTTGGCAAAGGTGTAGCTCGAGGCGGCCTTGCCGCTAAAGATGAAGGTCGTCGGCGTCACGTGGAAGTTAGGATCGGCGATGCGACGGTTGTAGATGTCCATCACCTTCATGATGTTCATGAGCTGGCGCTTATAGGCGTGGAAGCGCTTTACCTGGACATCGAAGACGGTGTTGGGGTCGATAACCAGACCGGTCTCGGCCTTGACGTAGGCGGCCAGACGCTCCTTGTTGGCGCGCTTGGAGGCACCCACGGCCTTCAGGAACTCAGTGTCGTCCTTAAACTCCTTGAGTTTCTCAAGCTCAAAGGCGTCTTTGAGCCAGCCATCGCCAATGGCCTCGGTCACGAGCCTGGCGTAGGTGGGGTTGGCCTCGGCAAAGAAGCGACGGTGCGAGATGCCGTTGGTCTTGTTGTTGAACTTCTCGGGCGTCAGGGCATAGAAGTCCTTGAGCACGATGTTCTTGATGATGTCGGAATGGATCTTGGCCACGCCGTTGACGCTGTGGCTGCAGATCACAGACAGGTTGGCCATGCGAATCTCGCCGTCCCACAGGATGGCGGTCTGGCGCAGACGCTCCTGCCAGCCCTCCTTCGTGGTGTCGAACGACTCGTGCCAACGACGGCTGATCTCGTCGATGATCTGGTACACGCGGGGGAGGAGCTTGGAGAACGTGCCGATAGGCCACTTCTCCAAGGCCTCGGGCAGGATGGTGTGGTTGGTGTAGCTCACGACCTGCGTCACGATGTTCCAGGCGTCATCCCACTCAAGCTTCTTCTCGTCGATGAGGATACGCATGAGCTCGGGGCCGCACATGGCAGGGTGCGTGTCGTTGGTGTGGATGGCCACAAACTGCGGCAGCAGCTCCCAGTTCTCGCCGTGCTCCTTCTCAAAGGTGTCGAGCAGGCTGTAGATGCCGGCCGAGACAAACAGGTACTCCTGCTTCAGGCGCAGCAGACGGCCGTGCTCGCCGGCGTCGTTGGGGTAGAGGATGGCGCTAATGGCTTCGGCCTCGGCGCGCTCGGCATCGGCCAGGGCGTAGTCGCCGCGGTTGAAGGCCTCCAGATCGAAGTGCTCCACGACCGGCTCGGCAGCCCAGACGCGCAGCTTGTTGACGGTCTCGCCGGCATAGCCCACCACGGGGATGTCATAAGGAACGGCCAGGATGTCCCGCGTGTCCACCGTGCGGTAGAACGTGCGGCCGTTCTCCTCAAAGCCCTCAACATGGCCACCAAACTTAATGGTCACGGCCTTGTCCTGACGGCGGACCTCCCAGGGATAGCCATGGGTGAGCCACTCGTCGGTGGTCTCGACCTGGCTGCCGTTGACGATCTCCTGCTTAAACAGGCCGTAGCGGTAGCGCATGCCGTTGCCATAGCCGGCGATGCCCTCGGCTGCCATGGAATCCAAGAAGCATGCGGCCAGACGGCCCAGGCCGCCGTTGCCCAGAGCCGGATCGGGCTCCTGGTTCTCGATGACGGACAGGTCAAAGCCCATGTCGTCGAGCGCCTCGGCGACCATGTCGCGCACGCCAAAGTTGAGCAGGTAGTTGTCGAGCAGGCGGCCGATCAAAAACTCGATCGAGAAGTAGTACACGCGCTTCTTGCCCTCGGCGGTGACGCGGGCGTCACTCTTGGTGGCAACGGTGCGCGCCTTCTCGGCCACGAGCTTGGCTAGGGCGTTAAAGCGGTCGAGGTCACTGGCGGCCTCGACGCTCTTGCCGCTAATGCTCATGACGGCATCGCGATAGAGCTCGGTAAACTCCTGCTTGTTGTCGAAGATCTTATTCATACGTTCCTTTCCCCCGGGGATGTTTCTCCCGGAACGGTTATGACTTGTATCCTACGCCTCGTCGGGGCGGGTAATTACAGCTGTAACGGTTTTGTTACGCATCCTTGGCAGACGGCTTAACAGAAGCAGACTTGGCCTTGGTAGCGGCCTTTTTGGCAGCCGGTTTCTTGGCTGCGGCCTTAGCAGCGGGCTTTGCGGCAGCCTTGGCCTTGGTCGTCGTAGCCTTGGCCTTAGCCGGAGCCTTCTTAGCAGCCGCAGGCTTGGGCTTCACCGAAGACATACGCTTTTTGGGCGCAGCCTTGGGCTCCTCGACCACGGGCGGCTTATAGCTGCTGGGACCGCGGCGCTTAAGCACCACGCCTGCCAGACCGGGCACCTTAATCTCAATGGAGTCCATCTGCCCGTTCCAGGGATAGGGCTCGCTCGAGCAGGTGTAGGGCTCTTCGCCGGCATAACCGCTGCCGCCAAACTCGGGACGGTCAGAGTCAAAGATGACCTCCCAGTCGCCCTCGCGCGGCACGCCCACGCGGAAACTCTCGTAGCTCGCCGGGTCAAAGTTGATCAGGATCACCAGATCGTCGTCGACGTCCTCGCCCTGACGCACAAAGCTCACGATGGACTGCTTGGAGTTGTCCGCATCGATCCAGGTAAAGCCGTCGTCGGTGTAGCCGCGCTCGTACAGGGCGGGCTCGGCGGTGTACAGGTGGTTGAGTGCCTTGATAAACGCCTGATGGTGCGCATGGGTCTCGTACTGCTCGGTCAGGAACCACTGGATGGACTCGTAGTAGCGCCACTCAATAAACTGGCCGATCTCGTTGCCCATAAAGTTGAGCTTTGCGCCAGGGTGCGTCATCTGGTAGAAGGCTAGCGTGCGCAGGCCGGCAAACTGACGCCACCAGTCGCCCGGCATGCGGCCGATCAGCGAGCACTTACCGTGGACGACCTCATCGTGGCTGAGCGGGCAAATGA
>CATXML010000247.1 GCA_958372035.1 uncultured Collinsella sp.
CGGAGCCGTTCTTACCACGGGTACGCCAGAGCGGTCTGAAACAGGAATGTGCGCCTCGTTTAACAGGTCTGACACTTTCTTGCTTCGGCCGTTCATCCCCAACGGGCACATCACGTCTCCCGGCACAGGGCTATCCACCCACAGGCGCGCCGATCGTGCCTCGGTGGGAATCTCCCCGCGCGAGCCGGCTAACATCCGCTCGCTATCGCGGTCGGCAAACCCCAGGGCCGCCGCATCCACCAAGGCCGCAACCTTTCCGGCAGCAGCAAGCTCGCGGGCACGGTGCACGATATCGCACCCCGGCTCCACAGCCATCGGCTCCGCTGTCAGCATATGCCCCGCCCCCAGCGGCAGACGACCGGGAACGGAAATCCAATCGGCCACTAAACCCTCGCGCGCCGCCGGGGCCTTGAACGCCAGCGTGCCAAACTCCACACGGGCATCAATTCCCGCAGGAAGCGTAACCGAGCCCGAGCCCGCAGCGACGCAGGCGAGCACGCGCTCCACGTGCCGCATCTCCGGTCGCGCGTCGGGATCGATGCGCTTAATCGCCAATCGCACGATACGCCGTGCAATCACAACCTCAGCGGCGGCAAGACGGCGCGCATCGAGCACAAGTGCGCCCGCCGCTTCCTTGCGCAGGCAGCTTCGAAACGCCTGTGCCGAAAGCTGGGAAAGAAAGGCGTCTTCGTCGCCCAGAATTTCGCAAGCGGCGCCAATCGTCTTACAGACGCTCGCGTTGCGCTGTGCCACCACCGGCATCACCCGATGGCGTACATAGTTGCGCAGGTACGAAACGTCCTCGTTGCTTTCATCTTCCCGCCATGGCTGACCGTGCACCTGCAGATAGCTCACGAGCTCATCGTGCGTGAGGTCGAGCAAGGGGCGAACCACAATGTTCCGACGGCGCGGAATGCTCGATAGACCCGCGGGACCCGACCCTTTAATGGCATTCATCAAAAATGTTTCCGCGCGGTCCGACGAAGTATGCGCGGTACAGATACGAGCCGCCGTCCGCGGTGCGCCCGATTCGGCACAAAGTTCGCGAACATATCTCCGTGCCGCGGCATAGCGCACCTCGCGAGCCGCAGCCTCGATATTGCCCGATTCGTCATCAAAATAGGCATGCTCAACACACAGCGGCAAGCCATATTGTGCGCATAGGCCGCGCACAAAGGCCTCGTCGCCATCGGATGCCTCGCCGCGCAGATGATGGTTCACATGCAGCACGTGCAGTCGCTCGCGCGCGATGGGGGCCACACCACGCCCATCCAGAATATCCAACTTTGATGTGCATGCCATAAGGAGCAATGCCGTCGAGTCCGCACCACCTGATACCATGAGCACCACGGGGGCAGCCGTCTGCCGCGTTGCCAGGGCCCTATCATCAGCCCACGATGCAGCATGGTGTCCATAATGCTGAGATACCGTTGGCATTTGCTTCCTCCTCTATTCGTTCGCACCCATTGTATCCTTTGGAATATTATGTCTCGTCTGCACCTTCATATCCTTGGCAGCGGCTCAAAAGGCAACTGCGCGCTCATCGAAGGCCCCCGAGGGCTCATCATGATTGACGACGGTCTTTCTCGCCGCGAGACATTAAAGCGCATGGCAGAACTGGGGCTCTCAGCAGTCAACGTCTCGGCTCTTCTCATCACTCATGAGCACAGCGACCACATCAAAGGTCTCGATGTCTGGTGCAAGCACTGGCACGGCCCCCTCTATGCCAGCAGCGGCACACTTTCGAGCAAAGAAAATCTTTCGTATCTGTCTGTCGAGGAGTTCGATCCCGGTGACACCCTATCCATTGCCGGCATCCACGTGCAAACCTACTCAACATCACACGATGCCATCAATCCAGTCGGCTATCGATTCGACACCCTCGATGATTCTATCGGCTTTGCCACCGACACCGGAGAGCTATCGAGCCAAGCCATGAACACCCTCAAAGATTGTCGAGTCCTCGCGCTCGAAAGCAACCACGATGTGACCATGCTGCGCGAGGGAGAATATCCCCGCTTTCTTCAGGAGCGCATCCTGTCTGCAAGGGGGCACCTCTCCAACGACCAAGCCGCCGAAGCCGCGCGCGAACTCGTTACCGATCGCACCGAACAGCTCATTGCCATGCATATCAGCCAAGATAATAATCGCCCGAGCCATACCGTCAAAAGCTATGCCAAAGCTCTAGCCGCAACCTTGGATGACGAGGTCGGCAGCTCCGCCACCCTTCTCCAAGGATCGCGAAAACTCTCGATACGCCCCGCAAGCCAGCATCGGCCAGCAACCATTCATTAGATTATCCTAGACAGCAAAAGGGGCCGGGAATCGCTTCCCAACCCCTTTTGTTATCTCTTAATAGCACAGAACGCCAACGAAGTTAGTCAATGGAGATCTTCGTAACGTTCTTCTTCTCGACGATCTTGGGAACCGTAACGGTCAGGATGCCGTCAGCGTACTTAGCCGAGAGGCCCTCGCTCGAAGCGTCCTTTAGATACACGCCACGAGTTGCGCTGTACGAGCTGAACTCCTTCTGCAGGAAGTTCTTGCCCTCGTTCTCCTCGTCTTCCTCGACATTCACGCTAATGGACAGACGGCCCTCGTTAAGCTCGACATCGATATCGTCCTTGGCGACGCCGGTCAGATAAGCCTTGACCTCATAGCCATCGCCCTTATCCTCAACATCAACGGGGAACGCCTTAGAGGCAATAGAGCTGTTCGCCAGATCACTCATATCATCAAACAGATCGAACAACGAGCTTGCAGAGGGACGAACGCCAAAAACCGAACGATAAGGAACCATGCTTGCCATGTTTACCACTCCTTTATAGGACTGCCGAGTCATCTTCTAGGTGACTGGGACTTCTTTTGACGTTCATATATATGCCCACCCGGTGCTCATATATACACCGACTATAAAGTTTTTTAAGTCCAGTACTATAAGTATA
>CATXML010000248.1 GCA_958372035.1 uncultured Collinsella sp.
AACGTCTTGACGAAAGGTTTGCTCATGGCGCGATAGCCGGTCATGACATCGTCAAAGCTGTATCCGTAGATCCACTTAATCATGCTGCGGACGAGGTTGTTGCCAAAGCCATGAAAGGCGCGCTTGTTCTCTTCGGCGTATGTGCCGTTGGAAAGTCGGTCGCCTACGGTCATATCCGCTTCGCCGGCAAGGATGGGCTCGCACAGCGCGCGCGCCGACTCCGCCGGATAGGTGTCGTCTCCATCGACCATAAGGTAACAATCGGCCTCGATATCGCGGAACATTTGGCGGCAGACGTTGCCTTTACCTTGACGCGGTTCGAATTTAACGGTTGCCCCGTGTTCGCGTGCGATTTGTGCAGTGCCGTCAGTCGAGTTGTTGTCGTAGACGTAGACCGTTGCTTCGGGCAGTTCTCGGTGAAAATCATCTACTACCTTTGCAATGGTCAGTGCTTCGTTGTAGCAGGGGATGATAACGGCAATGTTGTTTGAGTTCACATTGATCTCCAAAGTCTGGTTGTTGCCGTTAGAAGTATAGCCGTTGCTTTTTTGTATTGGTTTTAAAGGTCTGAAATAGGATGGGATACATGTATATGCCGTGCTATTGTTTAAAAGTGGACTTGGTTTTGCTCTCATGAGCACCGCCCATTATTCTCTGCATAATTAAAGTCTGAAGTGGTTGGCTATAATGCTGCTAATTAAGAGTTTCGGCATGAATTTCAACTCGATTGGCTATTAGCAAAAACCACGGGAGGCTATCGTGAGCTTCGCTAACGCTGCGTTGCAAATTAAGAAACTGAAGATAACCAACTTCCGTAAGTTCGAATCATATTCAATTGAATTCGATCGTCAGCTCACCGTATTGGTCGGTGACAACGGCACGGGTAAAAGCACGCTCATCGATGCGGCCAACATTTCGCTGGGGACGTTGTTCCAGAAAATTGATAACGCAAAAGCTCCGACTATCGCTCCTGATGATTCTCGCGGCGCGGTTATCAAACAGGGAGACATGTTCGACGTTCAGCCCCGGTACCCGGTGTCGGTTGAAGCATCGGGTCTTGTACTGGGGGAAGAAGTTAGCTGGCTGCGCTCGTTGAAGAGTGCTAAGGGGCGCACCACGCAGTCCGATGCCGCACCCATTATTGAAGCCGGCTCTCGTTTGCAGAAACTCGTTACCAACGGCAACGAAGTTGTGCTGCCCGTTCTTGCCCGCTACGGGACTGATCGTTTGTGGAAACAAGCGTTATCAAAAGATAATTCAGCGCCCAATAGAACGCGAGGTTACGAGGACGCTCTCCAGGCCTCTGCGAATGAAGCCCGCATGAATGCGTGGTTCAGATCTCAATCGATTTGGGAGTGGCAGAATAAGCGCGAGAGCGCGTTGTTCTCTGCGGTCAAGATGGCGCTCGCGACTTGCTTTGATGCCGCCGCGACAACCAAGGGTGCCATGGTCGACTACGATGCCGAGCTTAACCAGCTTGTGTTTACATACACCACCGCAGGTGGTGTTTATCACCGCGATAGAATGCACTCTATGAGCGATGGCTATCGTGGGACGCTGAGTCTTTTCGCGGACATCGCGTACCGCATGGCAACGCTTAATCCGGCTTTGGGCTCTAGTGTGCTCGAGACGCCTGGCGTTGTTATGATCGATGAGATCGATCTTCATTTGCATCCCCGCTGGCAAGCGCGGATTCTCGAAGACCTTGTTCGCATATTTCCTAACGTTCAATTTATAGTTACAACGCATTCGCCTGTTGTGGTTGCATCGGTGCCCCGTGGTAACATTCGCATTCTTGGTGAGGACACTGCAACGGTGCCTGCTATGGAGACGCGTGGACGTGATGCCGGGGATATTCTCAACACAGTTCTGGGAGCATTCTCTCGACCTGAAGAGGCGGCTCGATTGTTCGATTTATTCAATTGCGCCGTTGATGAAGGGCGCTTTGACGACGCCAGGCTTGCGCTCCAAAAGCTTGAGGAGTTTGTGGGCTTGGATGACCCCGATGTTGTTGCTGCTAAGACGACCCTTGAGCTTGAGGAGCTGCTGTCGTGATTCCGATCGTTAAGGGAAAAGAGCCTGCAGCGCTTACCAAAGCCAAGAGGGTCATACGCAATACCCCCGATACGACGTTTAATTACACAGCGTTGCGCGGAGAGAGCAAGCGAGAAGTTCTGGAGGCCTTGCTTGCAGAGCAGGGCCATCTCTGCGCTTATTGCACGTGCAGGATCGGCGTTGGCGATCGTCTGGCTACGATTGAGCATTTGATTCCGCAAAATCCTGAGGATTCTGCTCCGGATGGCGAGTTAAGTCTGGATTATCACAACCTAGTTGCCGTTTGTGACGGACGTGGCGGGGCAACGTGTGACAAGCGACGTGGCAACGAGCCTCTTACGGTTGATCCGACCAAGCCTTATACGCTTGATAGCATTTTCTATCATCGCGACGGGCGTATTGATGCTGTTGATGGAAGCGTACGGCGAGACCTTGAGGTTACGCTCGGGCTTAACGCGTCGGGTACCAACTTGTTCGGTAATCGTTCCAAATCTATGGAAGCAATTGAGAAATCTATCGATCGAGCTATCAAGCGAAGGGGTGCCGAGGGCAACAGAGCGGTAAAGAAGGCCATTTGTGCAAAGGTCCTCAAGCTGTTCGAAAATCAGATGGATATGAAAGAAGAGTATTTGGGTGCCAAGTTGTATAAGGCGCGCAAACTCTTCTCAAAGTTTGCTTAGTGTTCTTTTGCTGCTGCGGTGGTGAATGGCTTGCGCCTGACAGCGCGCCGTCCAACCGCGCCAGTGATGCCGTCGAGGGAATGCGTGCATCACCCTCGTTCCGCGCTCTATCTCGCGGTTTGTCCGCCCCTGGTCGTTGTTGGTGTATAGGCACTTCGTGTGCGACGGCGGGAATCTAGGTATGCCAGGGAATCC
>CATXML010000249.1 GCA_958372035.1 uncultured Collinsella sp.
TGGCTACGGTTGGCAGTTCCAGAACTTCTTTGATGTTTCCCAGCTGGGCGCCATCACCACCAAGGGTTGCGCTGCCGAGCCCTGGCCCGGCAATCCCGCGCCCCGCATGGCCGAAATTCCCGGCGGTATGATCAACTCCGTGGGTCTTCAGAACCCCGGCGTGGCCGCCTTTGCCCGTGAGTCCGGCCCGTGGCTCGAGCAGCTGTCCAAGGACGGTTGCCAGGTCATTTGCCAGGTTGCCGGGCACTCCGTTGACGAGTTTGTCCGCGCACTCGAGATGTATGTCGAGCTGTGCCCCTGGGCTGCCGGCTACGAGATCAACGTGAGCTGCCCTAATATTGCCGCGGGCGGTGCCGCCATGGGCTCCACGCCCGAGGGCGCCTCTTCCGTTATGGCTGCCTGCCGCAAGGTGACCGATAAGCCGCTGTTCGTGAAGATGGCGCCGGTCAACGTCGCCGAGATCGCCAAGGCCCTCGAGGCTGCCGGCGCTGACGGCCTTTCGGTCATCAACTCCATCCAGGGCATGGCCATCGACGTCCATACCCGCAAGTCCCGCGTGGCCAAGCCCAAGGGCGGCCTTTCGGGCCCGCTGTGCCACCACATCGCCGTGCGCATGGTCTGGGAGGTTGCCCAGGCCGTCGATATCCCCATCAACGGTGTCGGCGGCGTCATGACCGGCGAGGATGCGGCCGAGTTTATCCTGGCCGGCGCCACCTGCGTGTCGGTCGGCATGGCCAACTTCGTCGATCCGTGTGCTTCGCTTAAGATCGCGCACGAGCTCGAGGCCTGGGCCGAGTCCCAGGGCGTAAAGGACATCAACGAACTGGTAGGTGCTTTCGAATGCTAGAGACCGATGCCCGCGACCGCGTAATCGTCGCCCTCGACTGCGACCGCGAGCGTGCGCTCGAGCTTGCCCACGAGCTTTCGGGCCATGCCGCCTGGCTCAAGGTTGGCATGACGCTCTATTACGCCGAGGGTCCCCAGATCGTCAAGACGTTCAAGGACCTGGGCTTTAAGGTCTTCCTTGACCTCAAGTTCCATGATATTCCGCATCAGGTTCGCGGTGCCGCCCGCTCGGCCTCGCTTGCCGGTGCTGATCTGCTTTCGGTTCACGGCTTGGGTTCGGGCGCCATGCTCGCTGCCTGCCGCGAGGGTGCCGAGGAGGCGCGTGAGGACCGCGCCAAACTCGTCGCCATCACCGTGCTCACGAGCATGAATCAGGATGCCTTGAGCGAGATCGGCGTCGAGTCGCCCGTGGCCGAGGAGGCCGCCCGCTTGGCAAAGCTTGCTCAGGCCAACGGCATCGATGGCATCGTGTGCTCACCGATGGAGGCTCACGACATGCGTGAGCTGCTGGGTCCTGATGCCCTGATCGTGACTCCGGGTGTGCGTCCGGTGGGTGCCGCCCTTGGTGACCAGTCCCGCGTGGCGACGCCTTCCCAGGCTATCGAGCGTGGCGCAAGCCACATTGTGGTGGGCCGTCCCATCACCGGTGCCGACGATCCGGTTGCCGCCTTTGACGCCATCGTCGCCGAGCTGGTCGAAAACGTCGCGTAAAAGCTTCCCCTAAGTCACCACTTTTGGGTCTCATTAGCACAAAATAGCCCCTGTGCCTGCGTAAACTTTCCCATCCTTTGTGTGGAATCGCAGGTCAGGGGCTTAACTTTGGGCGCAGTATATTGCACTTTTTGCGGGTATCGTCTAACCTATGGAGCCGCGATTGGGCATTTTGTACGTTTTACGTGCTAAAATGCCAATTATTGAATCAGATATAACCCAACTACTTGGAGGTACGAATGGCACTCCCTCAGCTTACCGATGAGCAGCGCAAGCAGGCTCTTGAGAAGGCTGCCGCCGCACGTCACGCTCGCGCAGAGCTCCGCGAGCAGATCAAGAAGGGCGAGAAGTCCCTCGAGTCCGTGCTCAACTCCGATGACCCCATTGCTTCCCGCATGAAGGTTTCCACCCTCATCGAGTCTCTCCCCGGTTATGGCAAGGCCAAGGCCGCCAAGATCATGGAGGAGCTCGGCATCTCCGCTACCCGTCGCGTCCAGGGCCTCGGCGTCCGTCAGCGCGAGCAGCTCCTCGAGCAGCTGACCAAATAAGTGAGCGCTCAGGATTCCAAGCTCTTTGTGATTTCTGGACCGTCAGGCGCAGGCAAGGGTACGCTCGTCACTCGTGTGCGCGAGCGTCGCTCTAACCTGGGCCTGACGGTTTCGGCTACCACGCGAGCCCCACGCAAAGGCGAGGTCGATGGCGTCAATTACTTTTTCCTGACGCGCGAGGAGTTCGACCGCCGCGTGGCAAACGGTGAGTTTGTTGAGTGGGCCGAGGTCCACGGTAACTGCTACGGCACGTTGGTGAGCGAGGTCACATCCAAGCTCGCCTCGGGCTCGTCTCTGATTTTGGAGATCGATGTCCAGGGCGCCCTGCAGGTGAAGGAGCGTTTCCCCGAGGCCGTGCTGATCTTTATCAAGCCGCCTTCGCTTGAGGTGCTCCGCGAGCGTCTAGTCGGTCGCGGTACCGAGACGCCCGAGACGATTGAGCTGCGTATGGCAAACGCCGCCGATGAGCTTGCCCTTGCCGACCGCTACGACGACGTCGTGGTGAATGACGATCTCGACCGCGCGACCGATGAGCTCGTTCGCGTTCTCGATATGCATGAAAGGATCTGAGGTCCGTGTCCGTTGTAAAGCCTTGCATTGACGATCTTCTGGAGAAGACCGATCACAACCGCTTCCTGCTCGCTTCGCTTGCCTCCAAGCGCGCCTGCGACATCAATAGCATGCTGCGTGGCCAGCACAACCGCGTGCTTGCCGTCCAGGATGTCGATGACATCACCATCGGGCTTTCCGGTGCCGATACCATCTCGATGGCTATGGACGAGATTGTCGACGGCGACATCTCTTACGAC
>CATXML010000250.1 GCA_958372035.1 uncultured Collinsella sp.
CGGGTTGGTAAACCCGCGCAACTACCCAATTACATTAGTTCGCAAATAGCCGCAGCGAAGGCTACGGGGTCCTCGGGGAGAATGCCCTCGACGAGCAGGGCCTGGTCGTAGAGCAAGCCGGAGTACTGCTTGATCTTGTCGGCGTCGCCCGCCTTCTGGGCAGCGACGAGCTTGGCGAAGACCGGGTGCTTGGCGTTGAGCTCGAGCACGCGCTGGCTCTTAGGCATACCGTCGGGCGCGCCCTCGGGGCCCTTCTGAAGCACTTTCTCCATCTCGAGCGAAAGCGGACCCTCGGTGGTGATGCAGGCGGGAGCGTCAGTCAGACGCGCAGAGACGGCAACCTTCTCGACCTTGTCGCCGAGCGCCTCCTTCATGGCGTTAAAGAGGTCCTCGTTCTCCTTGGTGGCGTCCTCGGCCTCCTTCTTCTCGTCATCGGTCGCCAAGTCAAGATCGCCGGTCGCGACGTTCTTAAGCTCCAGGTGACGATCCTCGACCTCAGGCTCAGCGCCATCGGCAACTGCCTTCTCAGCAGCCTCGCGAGCAGCGTCATCCTCGTAGACCTTGGGCATATCGGCAGCCACGTACTCACGCATGGCCTGGAAGGTGAACTCATCCACGTCCTGCGTCAGCAGCAGTACATCGTAGCCGCGGTCGAGCACGCCCTTCACGACGGGCATCTTGGCCAGACGCTCGCGCGAATCGCCGGCGGCATAGTAGATTGCCTTCTGGCCCTCGGGCATGCCCTTGGCATACTCGGCAAGGGTGATCATCTTCTGCTCCTTGGCAGACCAGAACAGCAGCAGGTCGGCGAGCTCGTCGGCCTTCATGCCGTAGCTCGAGTAGATGCCGTACTTGAGACCACGACCAAAGTTCTCAAAGAACTTCTCGTATGCCTCGCGGTCGTTGTCGCGCATGTCCTCGAGATCGGCGGTGATCTTCTTCTCGACACGCTTGGCAATGGCCTTGAGCTGACGGTTCTGCTGCAGCGTCTCACGCGAAATATTGAGCGTCACGTCGGCAGAGTCCACGACACCGCGCACAAAGTTGTAGTAGTCGGGCAGCAGGTCGTCGCACTTCTCCATAATCAGCACGTTAGAGCTGTAGAGCGCCAGGCCCTTCTCGTAGTCCTTGCTGTACAGATCGAACGGGGCGCGACCCGGCACAAACAGCAGTGCATCGTACTCAAGCGTACCCTCGGCATGGAAACTGATAGTGCGCGCGGGATCGTCAAAGTCGTGGAACGTTGACTTGTAGAACTCGTTGTAATCCTTCTGCTCAACGTCGGAGCTGCGCTTTTTCCAGATCGGCGTCATGGAGTTGATGGTCTCGAGCTCCTGGTAGTCCTCGTACTCGGGCTTGTAGTCGTCGCCGGCGTCCTCGGGCTTGGGTTTCTGGCGGCTCTTGCTCACCATCATCTGAATCGGGTAGCGCACATAGTTGCTGTACTGCTGAATCAGGCTCTTGAGGCCCCACTCGGTCAGGAAGCGATCGTAGGTCTCGGCCTCGCCGTCGGCGTCGAGCTTCTCGTTCTCGCGCAGCGTCAGGATGACATCGGTACCGTGCTCGGCACGCTCGCCATCCTCGATGGTGTAGCCCTCAAGACCGTCGGACTCCCAAACGTGGGCGGTGTCCTCGCCATAAGCGCGGCTGACGACCTTCACGTGGCTGGCGACCATAAAGGCGGAGTAGAAACCCACGCCAAACTGACCGATGATGTCGACATCGGAACCCTGTTGCTCGGCGTTCTCGGTCTTAAACTCCTCGGAGCCGGAATGCGCGATGGTGCCCAGGTTGCGTTCGAGCTCCTCGGCGGTCATGCCGATACCGTTATCCGAAATCGTGATGGTACGGGCATCTTTATCAAAGGAAACACGGATGGCCAAGTCGCCCTGGTCGAGCTTGACACTCGGATCCTGCAGGCTCTTAAAGTTGAGCTTGTCGACGGCATCGCTCGCGTTGGAGATAAGCTCGCGCAGGAAGATTTCCTTATTGGTGTAGATGGAGTTGATCATGAGGTCGAGCAGTTTTTTGCTCTCGGTCTTAAATTGACGCATGTGCAGTCCTTTCGCGCTACCCCCGTCCGCAAAAACGGCCCGGTTGCCCGAGCCGCATCGCAGACCTGCTATGTTCAGACTTAGATTTTATAACCCATTAGCGCGCATATATACATACGGAATCGAAAAACTGTATGTCCAAACGCTCTGATGCGCCAATTGCCAAGGAGTGTCCCCAACTGCCGGCAGAAAAGGAACGTCCCTATCTGCCACCCTCGACCCGTTTGGCCATCCAGGCATGGGGCTGGCCTTCATCCTCATAGTCCACCGGGGCAATCTGCGTGTAACCCGCCTTGGCATAGAGTGGTAGCACGTATTCCTGCGCGTGCAGCTTAATGAGCTTGGAGCCGGCATCACGCGCGCACGTATCACTGGCCTCGACAATCTTGCTCGCCAAACCGCGACGGCGCATGCTCGGCAGCACGGCCACGCGCCCCATAATGTAGGTCTCCCCCGCCGCGACGCCTTCGTCCAAGTCGCACGCCGGCAAAACTGGGGCTTCGGCATCTGCCGCGTACTCCAGTTCCTCGGGAAACACGCGCGAGCAGCCGGCAAGCTCGCCGTCTACATAGAGTGTCACATGAATGCAGTTCGGATCCTCGTCGATAGCGTCGAACTCATTCTCGTAGCCCTGCTCGTCCATAAAAACGACGCGGCGCACCAACGCCGCGTCGTCAAAGCATCCCGTCTTAAGTTGGATATCCATAGCAGCCCCTTCATTCAACGCGAACGTTAGGGACAGATTTTAGCGAAAATGAGCTCCGCGCACGCTAAACTTCGCGCGAGCCTTCGCCAGGC
>CATXML010000251.1 GCA_958372035.1 uncultured Collinsella sp.
TGCTGCCCATCGCTGCCTTTGTGGCCTGCGGTTTTGAGCACTGCGTTGCCAACATGTACTTTTTGCCCATGGGTGCCGTGATGCACGCGTGCGGCTATGGTGCTGACGTCGCCGGCGCCGATGCGCTCAACGCTGCGGGCATTGCGTTTAACCTGTCCGCCGCCACGCTGGGCAACATCGTGGGCGGCGCGGTTCTGGTCGCGCTCGGCTACTGGTTTATCTACGCCAAGAAGTCCGAGGCGTAAGGTACCGTCTGTTTGACGTCGGGCCTCCCGCGGGGCGTTGCCGTGCGGGAGGCTTTTTTGGTCTGTGCTCGTTGCTGGGCTGTTGACCTGTTGTGTTTGGCTGGTGAAAGGGGTAATCGAGATGGCATCTGCTGTGGAGCGTGACGGTCGCGCCGTGGTGACCACATGCGGGGGATGCTATGCCGATTGCGCCTTTGCGGCACGCGTTGAGGACGGCTTCGTGGTGGCCGAGTTGCCGGTGCCGGGGCACCCGTGCGCGGCGCGTGCCCTGTGCGCCCGCGGACGGCATCGCCTGGCAATGCCGTTTGACGAGCGCGACCGCATCGTGCACCCCATGCGTCGGCGAGCTGATGGCTCGGGGTTCGATGCGATTTCGTGGGACGAGGCGTTCGCGCAGATTGCGGCGCACCTTGGGGGGATTATTGACGAGTGTGGTCCGCGTGCGCTGGGCATGACGCTCGGCGTGCCCTCGTTCGACCGCTACTGGGCATATCGTTTTATGCATGCGCTGGGCTCGCCCAACGTGTATGGTGCCGACGGTGCCTGCGAGGTAAGCCGACTTACCGGCTGGGAGCACAGCCTGGGCTACAGCCCCGCCTCCGACCTGGCGCATACCGATTGCATCATGTACCTGGGGCGTTCCATTGTCGATTCGTCGACGATGGGGGCCGTTGATGCGCTCAATGATGCCCGTCGCCGTGGGGCGAAGATTATCGTGGTCGACCCCCGGCGCAGCGGCTCGGCTGCGCTTGCCGACCGCTGGCTGCGCGTGCGCCCGGGCTGCGACCTGGCCTTGCTGCTGGGCATTGCGCATGTCTTGATTGCCGAGGGCCTGTATGACCACGAGTTCGTGACCCGCTATACCACGGGTTTTGATGAGCTGACGCAGGCGGCCCTTGCTTGGACGCCCGAGTGGGCCGAGTCGATGTGCGACGTGCCAGCCGCAGAGATTGTCGCCACGGCGCGCGATCTCGCTGCCGCCGCGCCTGCCGCTGTGGTGGATGCGGGCTTTCATGGTGGCATCGGTATCGCGTATGCCAATAGCACCCAGACCGCGCGCGCTATCTGCTTGGTCGATGTGCTGCTGGGCTGCATCGGGCATGTAGGCGGCGCGCTCAATCCGCCCACGCCGCTTGTGTTGGGCGATTTGGGCCCTGCGCGTTTCGCGACGCCGCCGGTGTCGCGCGGGCCCAAGCTGGGGTCCGAGCGCTATCCACTGGTCGATCCGGTGCGCGGCCTGTGCACGACCATCGGTCAGTCGATTCTGGCCGGCGATTTGCGCGGGCTCATCGTCTATGCCAGTAACCCCGGTGCGGGCTATGGCAATGCGCAGGCATGGTTGGGCATCTTGCAGCAGCTCGACTTGCTCGTGACGATTGATATTCGCTGGTCCGAGACGGCGCGTGCGTCCGATTTCGTGCTGCCCGATGTGACGTATCTGGAGGCCGACCGCGGCGTGGGAACGGTCGTGGGCCGCAACGACGCGCGCGTGTTCTACCGTAACGCCGTGCTGCCCGTGCTGCATGACGACACGCGTCCCGGTCGGGAGATCTTTGCCGGTCTGGCGCAGGCCTGCGGCGTGGGTGAGTACTTTCGGTTTACGTCCGACGATCTGGCGGCTGCCCAGGTGGCGCCGTTTGGGATCGATCTGGACAAGCTCAAGGAGCGCGGCTGGGCCGACACAGGTGTTGCGTTGCCGTCGCGTACGGGCGAGCCGGTGATCCCCTTGGATGGCGGCAAAATTGCGCTGGCAAGCGACGTATGGGAACGAGCTGGTCTGGGTCGCGTGCCCAACTGGATCGCTCCCATGGTGGAGCCTGGCCCGGGGATGTTTCGCCTCATTAGCGGCAACCGTCCCTTTGAGTCGCACACCTCGCGCAGGCTTGCGGCCCAAGGTGCCGCCGAGGCTGGATCGGACCTGGATGCCGTGCAGATGAATGCCGATGCTGCTGCGCACATGGGCATCGCCGACGGCGAGATCGTCGAACTCGTGAGCGATATGGGCCGCGACCGCGTACGCGTGGAGACGACGCCGTATCTGCATCCGGCGTGCATCTTTACGTCGGCCGCCCCCGGCGGACGTTCGTTTGGCGCCGATGCCGGCGGCGCTCAAGCCTTGGGCGTGGGCCCGCTCGACCATACGCCATTGCGTTGGGACCCGTTGACGGGCGCCGCGCTCACCCAGGAAAACGCCGTTCGCGTGGAAAAGATCGCGGCGCGCGGGGATAATGACGAGTAATTGACTCAGCTGATGTATTCGACTGATCCACGTTTCTTTTGAAAGGCCGCACATGAGCGATAGCCAGAACATGTCCGATGAGGTGCGCGCCCGCCTGCGCGCCATTCCTTCCGTCAATGAGCTGCTTGCCGAGTGGCCGGTGGTGAAGGCGGCGGGGGAGACCTGTGACGCGGTGGTCCATGCTGCCGTGACGGCCGAGCTCGACGAGGAGCGCGCCGCCATTCGCGCCGGTGCCGCCCCGCGTTCCAAGCGCGAGCTGGCCTCGGCCATCGAGTGGCGTGCGCATCGCTCCGCGCTGCCGAGCCTGCGCCCCGCCGTCAACGCCACGGGTGTGGTCATCCATACC
>CATXML010000252.1 GCA_958372035.1 uncultured Collinsella sp.
CGACGACGGGCTGAGCGTGGCGCCCACGGTTTGGGCTTCGAGCGACTTCTGTTCGCCACCATGCTGGGCACCGTTCTTGAGCTCGTCGATTTGAAGGATGAAGCCATTCGTCGTCGCGCTAATAGTTGACGTAGTTGCGGAAACCTTTGTATTCGCAACGTACCAGGCATAGGTCGCTGCCGACAGGGCAAACGCAGAGAGGACCACGCTAACGGCGGCCGCAACAAGTTGTGTTTTAAGGCTCTTAGACGATTGCACGTGATCCCCCTTTCAAAAACAGAACGGGCGCCCGGCGCATAAGCCGGGCGCCCGTTAAAACGCGATGGACTAGAGATTATCCGACGTTGACGGCGTTGCCATCCGTATTGACCGGAGTAGCAGTGAACGCAACAGTGACGCCACAGTTCTTCAGGTTGGCAAGGTTATCGGAGAAGACCGTAGAAGCCGAGCCGTCGTAGAAGACATAAATGTCAACATCCACGGACTTGCCCGCATCAATCTTGGCCACAAGAGCATCCGTAACGGAAGTATCAGAACCGGTCAGATTGTTAACGATAGTGGTCGCATCGCCATAGGCGGTTAACTCGGTGCCATTGTCGGTCTCTTTGTAGACGCCCCACTGATCTCCACACTTAACGAGAACGCAAATGGCGCTCTTAAGACCATCCGAATTCTCACCAGCATTTACCGTTACAGAAGCAACTTTAAGGTTCTGGAACGAACCAGCTTTTTCATCCGTCGTGCCGATCGTAAAAGACTGCTTCAGCGCATAGTCGGGGCGATGGTCCGCGTCGACTCCGCCAACAGCGAAACGAGAGTTTTCAAGCATATTCCACTTGGTCGCATCGGATGCATACGCAGATTCAAACTGATAAGTTCCATCAGTAACCACATGATTCCATTGAGACGGATAGAGCTCAACCTTATCGTTGGTCCCAGCGGTCTGCGTCGCCTGGGTCGTCGTAAGCGCCTCGCCAGCCTTCGCGATCTTCAGGAACGGAGCGTTCGACTGAGCAGAAACCGACGCAGTCTTAGCTTCGACCTTGTTGTTGCTGACAAACCATGCGAAGGTGGCGGAGCCGAGGGCTACGGCTGCCACGAGGACCATGGCGATGGCGGCGCCCATCTGTTTCTTTAATGCCTTGGTATCCATACGGACCCCTTTCTTTCCCCATTCGTCCCAGATGACCCCCGAGAAGCCCGGAAGGGGAGCCCGTGCTTTCGTGTTGGATGTTGCTTGCCCATCCTTAAAATTTGGAATTGAGGATACCACATTTCTTACGATTTCCTTATGAGTTTTCGGGGGCCTACAATCCGTCAGATTCATGGGCCTACCTTGGGCTAGGCATGGAGCCGTACAACGCTGTTCACCCTATTTGGCCGCACTCTCCCGTTGAGTCATAAGTCCCTCTTAAGGCTTGCCGCCGCAGCGCCATGCCAGCACATACCTACACCCCTCACCGAGCTTTGCCCTTAGCCCTTCCCCACTCGCTATACTGGTGCAGAACGTGTATTTTTGCCTGCTTAGCGGGCTATTTGTTGGGAGGGCCCCATGGCTGCCGCCACTCAACCCAAGGGAAGCGTTTCTGCCGGATCGATCAAGCCGGTGACGCGCAAAGCCGTTCGCTGCCAGCGCGAAGTCGCCTGGCTGGTCACGCAGGCGGCCGGCAAGCTCGTCGCCACCACCGATGACGTCAACGCCCCCACGCCCAGCTTTGTGCTGGCGGCGGCGTTGTCGTACACCCGCGAGCAGGAGCAGACTGCTCAGGACAACGGACGCGCGATTGACTACGAGTCCGTCATGGGCCCCGACCTTGCGAGTTTTTGTGCGGCCGCGGGGCTACCCACAGCACCCAACGCGCTTTCGGACGCGGGCTACATGTTCACCCTCTCGGGCGCGGACCTTATCCGCGACGTTTATGCCTACTGCGGTGACCTTGACGAATGCATGGGAGACGCGGCGCAGGTCAAGCCAGGCTACGCGATCAAGCTCGCCCTGCGGCTGTTCTTGCTGGATGCCGCCGGCGGCAACGGCGCCAGCTCCACAGATAACGCCTCCGCATAGCAAAAGCGCCGGGCCGGAAAATGAATCCCGGCCCGGCGCTTGTTCGTTCTACTTGTCTCCGTCTTTCACGGGCGAGTTCTTTTGGTTGCGGCGGTTACCCCACGTCACGTTGTGCTCCTTGTAGTAATCGGGCGCCTCGTTGCCGCTCGCGCTAATGGGGTCATTGCCGGTCAGGGTATCGGCAATATCCTGCACAAACTTAACGAACAGGCTCGAGTCGTCGGTCTCGGACGAATCAAAGTCAAAACCGAACTCCACCGCGCCGCCAATAATCTTGTCCACGCACTCCGGATCGTCGCCGTCCAGCCAAATGACCACGGTGTACTTGTCCACGTCGCCCACGCGAAAGTTTTTGTGGCTAATGGTCGTCACCACGTCCTTGGACGCAAACGGCTCGGTGTTGGGCTCGGGATTGCCATCGGCCGCAGCCGCCGCATAGGTGATGGGCTCGCCATTGCGATATACCCTCACGCGCGCCGCCTTCTCCACGCCCTTGCTGGCGCTGACCACCTTGAGCTTGGCGCTATAGCCCAGATCGGTCTTGCCTGCATTGCGGATATAGAAGGTGTACGCCACGTAGTTCTTGCCGTTGTGGCTGCCGTCGATGTCGTCCAAGTTGTCGGGCAGGTCGTCGGCAGCGATATTGGTGCCGTTGTCCACGGCGTCGGCAGCCAAGCGTGCGGTGGCGTTGTTAAAGTCGCCGTTGTCGGCAATGGCCACGCCGCGGCGGAACAGCTCCAG
>CATXML010000253.1 GCA_958372035.1 uncultured Collinsella sp.
CCAGGTCATCGGCCGCAAGTTCTCGCTGTATCGCGAGTCCTCGCGCAAGGACATTGAGAAGATCAAGCTCGTCTAAGAGCCAATGATCCGGCGAGCGAACACATAGCAAGCTTACGGGTGCCCAAGTACTTCGGACGCCCGTTTTTTATCGCTCGACCAGCACGCGATTGAGCCGCCCCTCCACCAAGCGCTCGTATAGACGCCGCGTCTCGGGCTCGGGCACGCCATTGACCTGCTCCCTCAGGTGATGCATATGTCCACTGTACAGCTCGACGATATCGCGTCGTCTCCCCGCCGCACCGTAGACGCGCATAGCGCAACGCACCATGTCCTCGCGCGCCGTCTCTTGCCGCAGCCCCGACTCCACCAGCCATACCGCCGACTGCAGGTCGTTTTCTTCTAGGGCGGCATTCGCGCCCCGAATCATGCAGTCGATATACTTCGATTCCATAATGCGCCGCATACGCAAAAAGTAGGTTGGATTACAGCCATTGGGAACATACAACGGGCCGGCGTAGAGCTGCTCGATCTTAAGGCACAGCTCGACCAGATGGGGTCCGCGCGCACCCGTGCGATTTCCCAAAACTTCGCGGCTTATCTGATCAAACAACCGCACGTCAGTCTTGACGTAATCGCCGTTAAGCCCAATGCACTCGTTTTGGATCAGCACACACGACTTGCCGTCCGGTGTCGGCCCCAAGGCCGAACGCAGGCGCGATATCGTCGAGTACAGATTGTTACGAGCGCTATTGAACTCGGCATGGGGCCACAGCTCCATAGCCAGCGTCTCGCGGTCGACCAGTGTATCCATGCCCAGCGCAAGTCGCTCGGCAAGCGTCGCCGCTTTCTTGCGGCGCCACATCTTATCCGTGATGGGAAACCCGTCGCGCTCGGCGCGAAACGCCCCAAACATGCGGATCTCGATATGGCCAATCACATCAACACCCTCGGCATCGCCGGCCTGGAACAGACGCTCGCCTTCGCCCTCAAAGTCGTCACGCAGCGAATACCGCGACAGCTCGCGCACCGGGAGCTTCTTTCGAATTCTAGCAGCCGGCTCACCCAGACAATGCATCGCAAGACGCGCAAACAGCCGATACGACGGATCCATAATCCCCGGGCGGTTCATGGACATCCAGGCTGCAAGGTCGCTATCGCGGCCCGCGGAGGCCAAATGCAGCGCCACCATCCAAGCCTCGGCACCACCGACCTGCGTCCGACTCAAATCGAGCAGCTCTGCCTCTTCGCGCACCGATACCATCGATGTATTGCGTAAGTACGCCGCGCGCTCTAGCAGCAGCGCGTTGTCGCGTATGTATCCAATCGATTCCTCGGCAAGCCTAAGCACCTGCACCGCACGGAATTTGGCATTGACCGGACGCCCCTCAGCCAACGACTGCCAGCCTTCTAGTATCAAGCCAAACAACTGGACTTGATTGTCACGCACACGCACGGCAAAACGGTCGAGCTCATTGAATGCCTGCTCGTCGGTCACCGGCATGCCGGCAAACAGGCGCCGCGCCGATAACACCATGCGCACCCAGATGGCGAGCGCTCGGATTCCACGCGCTTCGAGTGCCTCGAGCGTCAGAGCCATCTCGTCATCACGCTCGTCAGTCCCCGCATACGACCCATCAAATAGCTCCGTCAACATGCGGTCCGCGCGCACAAACGTCCCCGCGATATCGAGCTCACAATCGTAGGCTTTATCCGTTTTGAGCCCCGCGAGGATCTCGCCACCCTTCGCCCGCTCGGTCAGTCCATGCTTTATCTCGACATGTGCGGACAGCATGTCGAGTGCGGCACAAGACGCCTCGCTTTCCAACGCCGTATGGCTTGCCGGAAGCCCCAGACCACTATCTCCATAACAGGCGGCCGTAAACGCGTGCGCCACCTTCCACGACACGGGATTGAGCTCGGAAATCGCTTGCTCGCCCGCACGCTCGATAATTGAGGCCATATACCGCGCAAGCTTTGTATTGGAGACGCTCACCGCCGCCAGATAGATGCCGAGCGCCTCGTCAGGCGTCGGCTCCGAGGCCCGGTCATCTGCCTCGGTCTTTCCCAGCGCCGCGCGGCAGACATCCCCTCCATGCCCCGTCAGGGCCAGATCGACCCCATACTGCCCGGCAAGCTCCAACACCGCACTGCGGTCCAAAAATGCGTCGGCGAGGTCCATCGCGGTATCGCAGCGCCCCGCTTTAATCAATATACGCGCCGCCCGCACAACGAGTTCGGGGCGAATTTCGGCGACCAGCTTGCGCAATCGCAGGCGTGCGTTGTCCTCGGTACCCAAGCAGGTAAAGCGCCGGTCTGCCGGATCAACGCCAAAAATGGGATAATCGCGGACAAGATAGGACTGGTCAATCGCCGAAAGCCTAACACCGCAAGCCTCGAGCTCCGAAATATTGCCCTCACCCATTAAGACCATCAAGCATGCCACACTAAACAGGGCGTTGTTCTCGAGCGACGCCAGATCAACAAGTGCCGCACCGTAGATATTGACGATCTCGTTTTCGAGCATCTGGGCAACGTCTCCCTGCCCGTATAGTCCCGACTGCATAGCCGAGACGAGCTCGGGCACGCCCTGCGTAAGCTGATAGAAGTCGAGCGACGTGCTGATCGAAAACGCCGATGCCCACGCCGAATACTCATAGGCATGCACCTTGAGCATCTGCGCGTTGACTTTAATCGAATCGCCCAGTCCGTGAATCAGCTGGCGATTCGAAGGACGGCAGCTCATAAAGACCCCAACCCCCATAGCACGCAGGGTTCGGATTCGGTCGATCAGCT
>CATXML010000254.1 GCA_958372035.1 uncultured Collinsella sp.
CAAAACCGCTCTATGTAAGGCGGCCTATTAGGCCTGTACGTACTTGCCGTCGGTAATGACGTACGCCGTCGGGTCCTTCTGGACCTGACCCTTGTCGTTCCAGGAGAGCTTGCCAGTCAGGCCGTCAACAGTAATCTTGAGCATAGCCTCGGGAAGCTTCTCGGCAACCTCGGTGGGGTCGGCGTCGACGCCCAGGCCGGCCTCCTTGAGAGCCTCGACCACAGCATGCACGCCGTCGTAGGCGTCGGCGGCAAACTGGTCGGGGGTATCGCCGTACTTATCCTTGTAAGCGTTGACGAAGTCGGCGTTCTTCTCGTCGTCGGCGGAGAACGGGGTCATGAGCAGCAGACCCTCGGCAAGAGAGGTGTCGAAGCCCTCAACGCCCAGGATGCCGTCCATGCCGTCGCAGCCCATCATCTTGACGTCGTAGCCCATGTCCTTGGCGTTCTTGAGCAGGACGGACGCCGGCGTGTAGTAGATCGGCGCAAAGATCATGGTGGCGCCTGCCTGCTTGGCCTTGGTCAGCTGGTTGGTAAAGCTCGTGGCGGAGTCGTCCTTAAAGGTCTCCTCGTCGACAATCTCAAGCTTAGACTTAGCGGCCTGGGCCTTAAAGGAATCTGCGATGCCCGAAGAATAGGCATCGCCGGAGTTATAGAACAGCACGAACTTCTCGTTCGCATACTTCTCTGCCAGGAACTTGGCAGCGTTGACACCTTGGTTGGGGTCGGTAAAGCAAACCTGGAAGACGCAATCCTTGCCCTTGGTAACGTCCTCGGAGGACGCGGACGGGGTGATCATGAACGTCTCGGGGTCGTTGCCACACTCGGCGGCAACGGCGACCGACGCACCCGTGGTGGTCGGACCGACGAGGGCCTGCATGCCCCAGTCGAGCAGGGTGTTGAAGGCGTTGACGGCCTTCTCGCCATCGGCCTGGTCATCCTCGGCCTTGCTGGCAAGCGGCAGCTCCTTGGTCGAGAAATCCTTGCAGCCAAGCTCGACAGCCTGTGTAACGGACTTGCCGTAGGACGCGTTGGCGCCGGTCAGCGGGCCGATGGTGCCGATCTTAAACGAAGCGTCGCCCGACGCGGAACCGCTGTCGCCGCCGTTGGAGGAGCAGCCAGCTAGAATGGACATCGCCCCCAGACCTGCTGCGCTCGCGATAACGCTCCTGCGATTCATAACAGGGTTCAATGACTTACCGGTGAGGCTCGACATGCGGCTCTCCTCTCAAATCTCGTCGGGTTTTGGTTGCCCGACAGGCCATCCTTCGCCGTGTTCGGCGTTCGCAAAATAGTAGACGCTTTAGTTAGGAAAAGTGGCGATTATTTCAACTTTTCTTTGGATTTGTTCTTTTATCCATATTTCTGCGTATTTATATTATTTTATGCAGTAATGCCACTTTATTGTGTAAAAGTAATGTTTCCATTCTGTTACAGGCGTCCCCGCCCTGAATAAAACAGCCTCACCGGTAGCCTTTTATGCGCACTTAGGCGGCGATGTACTTGCCGTCCTGGATCACATAGGCCGTAGCGGGCTTTTCGACCTGGCCCTCGTCATTCCACGTCAGCTCGCCCGTCAGGCCCTCGATCTTGATCTTGCGCATGGCGCGGGCAAGGTCGTCGGCAATGTCGGCACCGTCAGCCGTAATGTCGATGCCCGCTTTATCGATAGCCTCGGCAATCGCATGGACGCAGTCATAGGCATCGGCGGCAAACTGATTGGGCGTCTCGTCGTAGGCGTCCTTATAGGCCTTGACGAAGTCGGCGTTCTTCTCATCGTCAGCAGAGAACGGGGTCATGAGCAGCACGCCCTCGGCAAGAGAGGTATCGAAGCCCTCAACGGAGAGCAGGCCGTCCATGCCGTCGGTGCCCATAAGCGTCATGTCGTATCCCATGTCCTTGGCGTTCTTGAGCAGGACGGACGCCGGCGTGTAATAGATCGGAGCAAAGATAAGCGTGGCGCCAGCCTCCTTGGCCTTGGTGAGCTGGTTGGTAAAGCTCGTGGAAGAGTCGTCCTTAAAGGTCTCGGTATCGACGACATCGAGCTTGGATGCCTTGGCCTGCTCGGCAAAGGCGTCGGCAACGCCCGAGCTGTACGTATCGCCGGAGTTGTAGAACAGGGCGATCTTGGCGTCCGCGTACTTCTCGGCCAAGAACTTCGCGGCGCTGGCGCCCATGGTGGGGTCGGTGAAGCAAACCTGAAAGACCGTGGTCTTTCCCTTGGTGACATCGAGCGACGAGGCCGAAGGCGTGACCATGAGCATATCGTCGGCGATCTCGCCCGAGACGGCGACGGCGGCGCCGGTGGTAACGGGGCCGACAAGCGCCTGCATGCCCCAGTCGCACAAGGTATTGAAGGCGTTGATGGCCTTCTCGCCGTCGGCGACGTCGTCCTCGGACTTAAGCGAGAGTTTGAGGTCCTTGGTCGAGAAATCCTTGGCGGCAAGCTTGGCACCCTTCTCGGCCGAAACGCCATAGGTTGCCGCGGCGCCGGTCAGAGGGCCGATAACACCGATCTTGAAGGTCTTGCCGTCATCGGCGGAGCCGCCGTCAGAGCCACTCGAAGAGCAGCCAGCGAGCGCGGCGGTGCTGCCGAGCGCCGCGGCTCCTGCCAAGAAACTCCTACGGCTCAGTGCGTTGTTGATACTAAACATGGTGTCCCCCTTTTCGCTGGCCGCGGTGCGGCTGTTTTGCGGTACGGGGCAAACCTTATGGCGCAAACGTTGACAGTTTGTTACGGAAGTTCATTTGTAGCGAGCATGTTTCCAATGTTTCCGCAGCGTTTCGGGGGTG
>CATXML010000255.1 GCA_958372035.1 uncultured Collinsella sp.
GACTCATTCGTCTTCAACCGCCGCGCTCGACGCCCTAATGTGGCAATATGTTGTCTGCATAATGCAACGATGCAACCCAAGAAAGAATGCGAGAGCCTGTGTCCAGTCCGTTTACCAGCTTTTTAGCCCAGCACTTTGACCAGATCAACGACTATCTGGCCACGTTCTTTGACGGACAGGCGACCTCTGCCGATATCGAGCGCTACCTGTACGCGCCGCTCTCGGCTTTTACGGCCAACGCCGGCAAGCGCCACCGCCCGCTTATCTGCATGCTCGCCGCCACCGCAGTAGGCGGTAGCTTTGAGAGCGCCCGCAGCGCCGCGGCAGCCATCGAACATTTCCAGTCGGGCGCGCTGATTCACGACGACATCGCCGACAACGGACAGCTGCGCCGCGGCAAGCCCTGCATGCACCTCACCGAGGGCACGGGGCTTGCCATCAACTGCGGTGACCTGGCACTTACCATGGTCACCAAGACGGTTCTCGACGATCCAACGCTCGAGGCAGGCGTAAAGCTGCGCGTACTTCACGAGCTCACCGAGATGATCGTCCGCACCATCGAGGGTCAGGCGCTCGACTTGGGCTGGGTCCGTGACGCACGCTTCGACATCTCGGTCGACGATTATCTGGACATGGCGACGCACAAGACCGCGTACTACAGCGGAGCCACGCCGCTTGCCACCGGAGCCATCATTGGCGGAGGCAGCGAGGAGCAAATTGAGGCGCTGCGCGCCTTTGGCCTGTACACGGGCCTTGCCTTCCAAATTCAAGACGACCTGCTCAACTTGATCGGCACCAAGGAGGCCGCCAACAAGGACTTCCGCACCGACATCACCGAGGGTAAGCGCACGCTCGTTGCCGTGCACGCCCTGTCTGATGAGCGCTATCACGACGAGATTGAAGCAATCCTCTCCTCGGGCACCGAGGACCCCGCACAGCTCGCGCGCGCCGTGGAAATCTTCCAGGAGACCGGCTCTATCGATTACGCCCACGCCTACGCGCTGGACCTGACCGCCAAAGCCAAGGCCGCCATCGAGGACGTTTCGCTCGACCCGCATGCACGCGAACTGTTCCTCTCCATGGCAGATTTCTTTGTGGAGCGCCTTAACTAGCGGGGGTTATAAAACCTGTCAGCAGCGTATTTGGGTACAACTTGCTACACTGTTGAGTGCATGTTTATGCATCCCTTTGCGTTGTCTATCCGACACACGCTCAAATAGTACGAATGGTACGCCGAAAGGGGTTCGTTCATGGAACCTATTACAACGGGCATGCAGGGAGCAGCCGTCGAGGACGTCCAGTCCCGCCTTCTGCAGCTCGGCTATACAATCGATGACACCGAGGTTGCCGACAAGCGCTTTGGCACCACCACCGAACAGGCTGTTGGCACCTTTAGGCTCGATAGCGGCCTTGCCGCTGGCTGTGCCGTCGATATCCCCTGCTGGAGCGCCCTGGTCGACGCCTCGTATAAACTGGGCGACCGCACGCTCTATCTGCGCATGCCCAATTTCCATGGCGCCGACGTGCAGGCCCTGCAGAAAGCGCTCAACGTTTTGGGCTTTGCCTGCGGCGAGGACGACGGCTACTTTGGCCCGCACACCGAGGCGGCCCTTCAGCAGTTCCAGGAAAACGTCGGTCTGTTTGCCGATGGCATGGCGTTCCAGGATACCTACGCCTATATCAACCGCCTGCACCACGTGTGGGAGGGTAAACCTTCGGTGACCGAGGCCGAGTCGCGCATCGGTTTTGCCCGCGCCGCCAACGTGCTCGAGCGCTTCCAGATTGCCGTCATCGGTGAGGACCCCATCGCGCGTAGCGTTGCATCGCGCATGTGGAACATCGCCACGGCGACGACCGACAGCAGCGGCATGATGCTTTGCGATTCCGAGGTTCCGACCGACGTGGATCTGGTGCTCGAGATTGCAAGCGATGAGCTACCCACCGACGCCGCTCCACGCGCCACAATTGCCCTCGCCGAGTGCCACAACCTGGCCCAGCGCATCCGCACCGCCAATGTCGCCGCGCAGCAAAAGCCCGCGCGCATCCGCATTGAGCTCACGGGCATGACGCGCTACAACGGCACCTTCACTGCCAGCGACGCCCAGACGCTCGCGGTACGCCTGCTCGATGGCGTTTGCGATGCCCTCGCAGATTAGGTAAACTAGACGAGTTGCTTTTGGCAACACCACACATTGGGACGTAGTTCAACGGTAGAACTCCGGTTTTTGGTGCCGGCTGTTGGGGGTTCGAATCCCTCCGTCCCAGCCAAGGTAACTGAGCGCCCTGGGCCTTCATCAGCCCGGGGCGCTTTCTTGTGGGCATGCGGAGGGATTCGAACCCGCAAGGGTGCGGAGCTGAGGAAACGCGAAGCGTTTTCCAGCGCAGCACGCAAGGAGCGGGGCACGGCCGCCGAAAAGGCGGACGCAGAATCCCTCCGTCCCATATCAGCAACGGGCTCCCTGCATCTCGACTTTCCAGCCAAACCGGCACTTAGGGACGTTCCTAAAGTGCCGGCCATATCTTCTCGTGCAGGACGAGAAGTTGAAGTAGATTTTCAGGCATTTCCAAAAAATCCACCTCCAAAAGAGCGGCGCCCCAAGCCCATTAGGACCAAGAGCGCCTTACATCTAGAAAATATCAGCCCAGTTCCGAAAAGCGAGCCGCTTGCGACAACCAAGTGCCGTGTGGCCCCGGCGGGCCGGGCATTAAGTTTGTCGCGAGTTCCGCACGCAAAGAAGGCCACTTAATGTGGCCTTCGTCTTGC
>CATXML010000256.1 GCA_958372035.1 uncultured Collinsella sp.
CGCCAATATGATTGGCGTGCGCAAACGCATCATCTGCGTAAAGGACGGCAACAGGGCGCTCCTGATGTACAACCCGCAGATTCTTGAGCAGGTCAATGCCTATCAGACGAGCGAAGGATGCCTTTCGCTGGTTGGAGAGCGCCCCTGTACCCGTTATCGCCGCATTAAGGTGGAGTATCTGGACGAGAACTTCGTCCACCGCATCAAAAACTTCTCGGGCTACACCGCCGAGATCATCCAACACGAAATCGACCACTGCAACGGCGTCGTGGTTTAGGCCACCTGCCAAAATGAGGGTACCGGAGGCCTCCCTATGGATATCAGCCGCTTCGGCGAATTCGCCATCTTAGCGCAGTCACGCACGTTTCTTGATGCGGCGGAACTGCTTTTCATGTCGCAATCAACCCTCTCCAAGCACATCATGGCAATGGAGCACGAACTCGGCTGCAAGCTCATCGATCGAAGCAAGCGCCACGTAACACTCACCGCGCAAGGTGAAGCGCTCCTCCCCTATGCGCAAAAAATTGCGACGCTTCAGCATCGCTATCTTGCCGCCATTCAAATAGGTGCAGATGAGCCGCTCGAGCACCTCACCGTCGGTTCTATCCCCATTATGACCCCTTATGGGATTACGGACGCCGTCATCGATTTTCAGCAGGCGAACCCCTCATATTCTGTCGAGCTCATCGAAGGCGAGGGCGACACACTCAAGCGCATGCTCCTGCACGAGGACATTGACCTGGCCTTCATCCGCGACAGCGGCGCCATCGAGCCGGAGTTCAAAAAGATTCCCTTTACGACCGACCGGCTCGTGGCCGTCCTTTCGCTCGACCATCCACTCGCCGAACGTGACACCGTCGAGATAGACGACCTTATCGACGAGAATTTCCTCATGCTTCCCCAAGGCTCGTTCGTAAGCGAGCTCGTCCTTTCCCTTTGTCGCAAAGCTGGATTTGGCCCACGTGTTACGTTCACCGGCAAACGAGCCGAGAACATCATCTCTCTTGTCGCACGCGGCGCCGGTGTCTCATTCCTCATGCGCAAGCCGGCGGAATCGCTTGCCAGCGGAAAGGTAGCCCTGGTGCCGCTTGAGCCCGCGACGACCTCCGAGGTCAGGCTCTACCTCAAGCGGAACGCCGCGCACTCGCAGGCGGTCGTCTCGTTCATCGGCTTCCTCCCCTACCGCCAGCTCCTGCAGGGCGACCGTGCGTCTTCCACCGCGGCACGACCGTCATAATCCCCGTTGCTCCACAACCGCAGGCTTGTGTCCGCAAACACGCTGACAACGGCACAAAACACAAATATGCCTCGGGCGGCACGTCACCGTCCGAGGCAAATTTAGTTAAAGTGCGCAGACAGACTAGTCCACCGAGATGTTGAGCGCCTTACCGCCCTCGTCCTTCCTGGTACCGATCACCATAGCGGCGACAAGAGCCAGAACGAAAGCGACCACACCGGAGATGACAAGGCCGATAAAGCCCGTGTCGATGCCGGCAGGGTTAATAAAGCTCGGGAAACCGAGCGGGCCGGAGGCACCGAAGGCATAGAGTTTGGCACCCATGAGGCCGGCGATGGCGCCGCCTACACCAGCGGAAATAAAGGTTGCCCACATAAGGCGCTTACGCGGCAGCAAGATGGCGTAAAGCGCAGGCTCGTTGACACCGAAAATCGAAGAGACAAGGGCGGGAATGTTGACGGCAGCATTTTCCTCGGAATCCTTGGTTCGGATGACCATGCCAAGCACAGCACCGGCGATGGCACAACCGCCTGCATACACGAGCGGGTTAATGAGGTCATAGCCGTAGGTTGCGACATCGAGAAACCACAGCGGGATGATACCCCAGTGCAGGCCGAACATGACGAGCAGGCTCCAGAACGTGCCGATGACGAAGCCGGCGATGGCGGGCTGGAAGTTGATGAGCATCAAGATGATCTGGGCAACGATATTGGAGAGGACCGTCATGACCGGACCGACCACAAGCAGGCCAAGGATGCCGCAAATGAGGAGCGTCAGGATGTTGGAGAAGAACGAACTCACAAGCGCGGGCAGCGCGTTAGAAAGGGCCTTGTGCACCTTGGAGGCAATCCAGACGATAAAGATCGCAGGCAGAATCGTCGATGAGTAATTCTGCATGATCAGCGGGATGCCAAAAATATCACCATAGACATTGGACTCGAAGACCGTGCCGGCGCCGAGCGTGTAGAGCGGATCTCCGCCCATAAGGGCAACGAGCGTCGGGTAGACGAGGATACCACCGAGCGCCATTCCCATAACGGGCTTAAGTCCGAACTTCTTGGCCGACGTCCAGCCAATGATTAGCGGAAAGTAATAGAAGACCGAATCTCCGATTGCCGAGAGCGTCACATACGTATTGCTGTCCTTGGCAAGCCAACCGGCAACCGTGCAGAGCGCGAGCATCGACTTGATAAAGCCACCGGCCATAAGCACGCCAAGAACCGGCTGCAGAATCTCGGAAATGATGGCGAGCAGACGCGAGAATGGATCGCCCTTTTTGACGTCGTCGCCCTCATCGATATCGAGTGCGGGTTTGGAGTCGAACCCGCCAATCTGAACAAGGTCGTTGTAGACGGCCTCGACAGTGGCACCTATCACGACCTGATACTGTCCGCCGGCCTGGATGACGTCAACGACGCCCTTCGTCGCCTTAAGTTCATTGGTCTGGGCGAGCGATTCATCCTTGAGGTGGAAGCGGAGACGCGTAATGCAGTGGCTCACGTCTAACACATTGTCTCGACCA
>CATXML010000257.1 GCA_958372035.1 uncultured Collinsella sp.
GCGCTTGAGGCCGGCGTCGATACGATCGAGCACGGTGCCCCGATGACTCCCGAGATCTTGGAGCTGTACCGTGGCGCCGCGGGCACGCAGCTCGAGGGGCGTGCGCCCAGCGTTACCTGCACTATCAGCCCGGCGCTGCCGTTTGTATTGCTCGACCCGGAAAAGACCCATTCGACCGATACACAAAAGAAGAACGGTGACATCGTGTGCTCGGGCATCATCGAGAGCGCCCGTGCCGCACTGGAAGCTGGCGTTAAGGTGGGCCTTGGCACGGACTCGAGCTGCCCGTTCGTGACGCAGTACGACATGTGGCGTGAGGTGGCCTATTTTGCCAAGTATGTCGGCGTGGGCAACGCTTTCGCGCTGCATACGGCCACGCAGGTCAATGCCGAGCTGCTGGGGCTGGGCGGCGAGACCGGCACAATCGAGTGCGGCAAGGCCGCCGATATTCTGGTGACGCGCGAGAACCCGCTCGATGACCTGTGCGCACTGCGTGATCCGACGCACGTGATGTGTCGCGGTGATCTGGTGCGCAAGCTCAAGGTGAAGCGTATTCCCGAGGTGGACGCCGAGCTCGACGCGATTATGGCCATGCCTGCCGAGGCGTTGGCCGAGGAGCTTGCCCGCGATGGCGTGGCGTAAGCGCGCGATATGGCGATGCGACAAAGGGACAATCCTTTTGTCATAATCAGAAAAAGCCGAGGTCCCAGTGCGAGGCCTCGGCTTTTATTTGTCCCATAGTATGGCAGCTATGAGCGCGTCTCCATCTTGGCGTGGCACTTGGGGCAGGTGACGCGGATCTTGCCCTTGCCCTTGGGGACGGAGAGCATCTGGCCGCAGTTGGGGCACTTGAGGTATGCCGTAGTCTTGCGACCCTTCCACATCTTCTTGGCTGTGCGCTTGGCGCGCTCAAAGTCTTCCTTGCTCGTTCCAGCCGCGCGCGAGGTGCTGGCCGCTGCAGCGCCGCCGCCCAAGCTGGCGACGAACTTGCCCAAGCCGGGGACGTTCGCGGTCGCGGCGACAAAGGCAGCGTTTTCCTTGCGACGCGCATCGATGTTTTTGGACAGGCCGCGCAGCACGCCAATCACGATTACGGCGATGGCAATCCAGCTGAGCCACTGGATGTGGGCTATCGATCCGATCATCGCGATGACGATGCCGACAAAGCCCATAACGATGGTGAGCTCATCGGCGCCATTGCGGCCCTTCATAAAGTCATTCATGCAAATTGCCTTTCGTTCGATATGCTGCACGCCTTTATACCCGATTTAGAGCAAGGGGGACAGGTCAATCTGCACCAAGGTGGTGCAAACGTACCTATCCCCGATACACCAAGATGGTGCAAAGCAGTCTGTCCCCAATGCCCCAATCACTTGGAGAGCTTGTCGACGACGCGTTCGATCTCGGCGAGCTTGGCGGCCTTGAGGTCTTCGTCGCCCGATTCGATTGCCGAAGTCACGCAGCCCTCGATATGCGCCTTGAGCACGTCGGCGTTGATGCGCGCAATGAGCGCCTGCGTTGCCATAAGCTGCGTGGAAATATCGACGCAGTAGCGGTCCTCCTCGACCATCCGCAGGATGCCGTCGATCTGACCGCGTGCCGTCTTGAGCATGCGGGTCACCGATTTATGGTCTGCCATCATGGCGGGCCCTCGTTTCTGGTCGGGGTGCGCGTGGGTCGTTACGCGGCGGTTACGGACAGGGCGTGGAACTTCTCGCCGGCGCCCTCGACGGCGGCGGCGAGCTGCTCGGCGGTCACGGTGTCGGCGCACTCCACCTGGACGGTCTGGGTCTCGTGATCGGCGTCGGCGTCGGTCACGCCGGCCACGTTGAGCAGTGCCGTCTCGACAGTAGCGTCGCAGTGGCCGCACATGAGGCCGGAAGTCTTGATTGTGTAACGCATGGGTATTCCTCTCTGTTGTGTCGGCTTTCCCAGGCACCCGACCTTGACCTTCAAGCCGTCGCTCGCGTACCAAAGTACGCGTCGCTCCTCTTTCAGGTCAATCTCGGGCACCTGGAAAACCCGTTCTAAATGGACTTAAGGGTGAACCTATTTTGCCACTTTAGGCTTAAAGGTTCGTAGGCGCAGCGCATTGCTTACGACGCACACGCTCGACAGGCTCATGGCCGCGGCGCCGAACATCGGCGAGAGCTGCCAACCGGTGAGGGGGAAGAACACGCCTGCCGCCAGCGGAATGCCGATGCCGTTGTAGAACAGCGCCCAGAACAGGTCCTGCTTGATGTTGCGGATCGTGGCGCGCGAAAGCTCGATGGCGCGCGCAACATCCATGAGGTCGCTGCGCATGAGCACCACATCTGCCCCTTCTTTGGCGATGTCGGCGCCGGTGCCGATCGCAAGGCCCACGTCGGCGCGCGCCAGGGCGGGGGAGTCGTTGATGCCGTCGCCCACCATGGCGACCTTGCCGCCCGCATCCTGCAGTTCGCGCACGTGGCGTTCCTTGTCGGCGGGGAGGACGTCGGCGATGACCTGTTCGCTGGTGAGTCCCACGCGGCGGGCGATAGCCTCGGCCGTCACGCGGTTGTCGCCGGTGAGCATGCGCACGCCGACGCCAAGCGAGCGCAGTGCGGCGATGGCCTCGGCGCTCGTCTCTTTGACCTCGTCAGCCACGGCGATGGTACCGACAAGCTCGCTGTTCTTGGCAAAGAACAGCGGCGTCTTGCCTTCGGCGGCAAATTGCTCGACAAGACCCGCGGGCACGGTAACGCCCAGCTCGTTCATCAGGCGTACGTTG
>CATXML010000258.1 GCA_958372035.1 uncultured Collinsella sp.
ATCAAAACGCCGATGCCGCTGCGTTTCACGCCGCCTCGCGCCTGGTCGCGCACGGTGCCGATCCGGCGCGCGTTGCGCTCGAGGTCTACCAGAGCATGCGCGTAGAGTTCTTACATCTCAAGTCCATCGTTATGGGCCGCATCAAGACCGTGGCGCACGGTCGCGTGGCATATAGCTATGCGTATCAGAGCGACCTCGAGGCCTGCGGCGTCACTTCGGACGAGTGCGACGGCCTGGTCGATGTTGTGCGTTCGGTGATGGGTGTGGAGGTCTGCCTGTTCCTGAAGGGCATTGAGGGCGATACCAAGGTACGCGGTAACCTGCGCTCCAAGGGCGACCTCAATGTTTCCGAGATCGCTGCTGCTTTTGGCGGTGGCGGACATCCCGCTGCCGCTGGTTTCTCTAACAACGGAACGATTCTCGAGACGCTCACCGCGGCACTCCCCATGCTGGCCGAGCTGGTAGGGGAGGATCCCGCTTCGGTGACCGTCGAGCTCTAACATTTTGGATGGTACATGGCTCGTCGTACGCCTTCTCAATTGAATATGCTGCTCGCCGTCGATAAGCCGGTGGGCTGTACGTCCCACGATGTGGTATCGCAGTGCCGACGCGCCCTCCATGAGCGACGCGTCGGCCATGCCGGTACGCTCGACCCCATGGCCTCGGGTGTCATGGTGGTGGGCGTGGGCCAGGCGACCCGTCTGCTGGGCATGCTAACTCTCGATACCAAAAGTTATGTCGCCGACATTTCGTTTGGCGTCGAGACCAATACCGATGACGCGGAGGGCGAGGCCGTCCGCACGGTGCCCGTTGTCCCCGAGCTGCGCGATCTCGCTTACGCCCGTGAGCGGCTGGCCGCTATGCTTGGCCCGCAGATGCAGGTGCCGCCGGCGTGTTCGGCCATCTCGGTCAATGGCGTTCGCGCCTATAAGAGTGCTCGCGAGGGCAATGCGGTGGACCTACCTCCGCGCCCTGTCGAGGTCTATGCTGCCGACCTGATCGCCGTGGGCGGCGAAGGCGATACGTGCGTCTGGACCGTGGCGTTTTCGGTAAGCAAGGGCACCTACATTCGCGCGCTTGCTCGCGATCTGGGTCGCGCCTGCGATAGCGCTGCGCATATTTCCGCGCTGCGCCGCACGGCCTCCGGTGTTGTTTCCATTGGCGCTTGTCATGCGGTAGAGGAGCTCTCTGCCGAGTCCGCTGCCGGCTTTGCTCTGGATCCCATCGGCGCCCTTGGTGCCACGCGTGTCGATTTGCCGGACAATCTTGCAGACGACTTGCTTTGTGGTCGCCGCATTCCCGTTGAACGCGCGCTTGTGGACTTCGATACGTCGAAGGCGCCGTTCGCGCTCGTGCTTGATGGGGGACTCAAAGCGCTCGCCCGCATCGAGGGCGGCCGCTTTGTGATGGAGCACGTCTTTCCGCAGGCGATCGGCGGTGTTCGATGATGCTGGCGCCCCACGAGCTCGCGCGTGTCTTTTTCGCGGGTGAGTTGGATGAGGCCCGTATCATTTCTGCCGATGCATTTGATGGGTGCGAGTTCTTGGGTGCCGCGTCGATCGCCATTGGCGTGTTTGATGGCGTGCATCGTGGGCACCAAGAACTGATCGACGCGGTTATTCGCGATGCGCATGATCACGGCAGCAAAGCGGTCGTGGTTACCTTCGATCCTGATCCGGACGTCGTGGTGAGTCCTTCGCCCGCTCAAAAATTGATGACGACGGCCGACCGCCTGCATGCCCTGGCTCAAACCGGGGTCGATGCAGTGGTGGCCGTTCCCTTTACACCCGCCGTGGCGGCACTCGACCATGTCGGGTTCCTGGCGCTGTTGTCGCGCGTTGTCGACATTCGCTCCATTCGTGTAGGCAGCGACTTTAGGCTCGGCCGTGGCGGCGCTTCGGGCGTTGCCGAAATGCGCGCCTGGGGCGCTGAGCGTGGGGTTGACGTTTACGGTCACGACCTGCTCTGCGTTAACGGGCAGACCATCTGTGCCACGCGCATCCGCCATGAGCTTGGTCAGGGGCATGTGGAGCTGGCTGCCGAGCTTCTCGGCCGTCCCTATATGCTGCGCGGCGTTGTGGCGGCTGGCCGTCACGAGGGCTCCGACATGGGATTTCCCACGGCAAACATCCAGGTGCCCGACGGCATCCAAGTGCCTGCCGATGGCGTCTATGAGGGTCTGGTGCTGGTCGACGATACCGTATGGCCTGCTGCCGTTAACGTCGGTCTGCCTCCGACCTATGCCGATGATGCCGCCTCGGCGCATCTCGAGGCCAACTTAATCGGCTATGCGGGCGACCTGTATGGCGCTTCCGTGTCGCTGGCGTTTACGCGCTGGCTGCGTCCGTCTCGCGTGTTTAATTCCCTGGACGAGTTGATCGCGACCGTCGAGGGTAACATCGACGATATCCGTCATAGCTTGGGTGAGCAGGGGGTGAGCATCCGTGATTAGTGATGAGGAAAAAGATCAGGTACGCGCGGCGTCGGACCTGGTTGCCATCGTGCAGGAAACGGTTGAGCTCAAGCCCCGCGGCCATGAGTTTTGGGGCTGCTGCCCGTTTCATGGCGAAAAGACCCCATCATTTCACATTATCCCTGCTACGCAGGTGTGGCACTGCTTTGGCTGCGGCGAGGGCGGCGACGTCTTCACCTATATTATGAAGCGCGAGAACCTGAGTTTTCCCGAGTCGATCCGCTATTTGGCTGATCGTGCGGGCATTGAACTGCACGACACCGGTGCGCAGCGCGA
>CATXML010000259.1 GCA_958372035.1 uncultured Collinsella sp.
GCTTGCCCGGGGCGATTGCGCCGCGGAGCTCGTGCGGGTCGCGACAACCGTGGTCCAGACCAAACGCCTCGGCCGTAGAAAGGGACGCCATAGAGATGGCAACCACGGGGTCAATACCGGCCTCGATAGCCACGCGGCAGGCGTTGTCGATCATACCGGTCGAAAGCGCATCGGAGGGAGCACGGTCGTCAGTCGCAAAACAGCAGCGGCGGGCGCGCACGGGATTCTCCAGCAGCATCGGGGACAAATTGGCCAGGTCGTGGCTGCACGTGCCCTCACGCAGCATCACATACATGCCGCGGGATAGCTTGTCGAGCGCCTCCTCGGGAATCGTCGACTCGTGGTCGGCGATAATGCCCGCTGCGGCATAGGCGTTGAGGTCCATACCGGCAACGAGCGGCGCGTGGCCGTCAACCTGCTTGGACGGCGTCTGGTTGGCAGCATCGATGCGGGCACAGGTCTCGGGGTCGGCCATAAAGACGCCCGGCAGGTTCATCATTTCGCCCAGACCAAAGACATCGCCCGGATGCTCGGCAAAAAACGCCTGCATGTCAGCGGCGGTAATCACAGCGCCCGCTTGCTCGTCGGGCAGTGCGGGCACGCACGAAGGCATCATGTACTTGATGGAGATGGGCGCACGACGACCATCCTCGATCATAAAGCGCAGGCCGTCGAGACCGGCAACATTGGCAATCTCGTGGCTGTCGGCAATGGCGGTGGTAGTACCGCGCGTCGCGGCCATGCGAGCATACTCGGCGGGACGGATGTTCGAGGACTCAATGTGCAGATGCCCGTCAATAAAACCGGGAGCGAGATAGCGACCCTGGCAGTCGACGACTTCAGTTGCCTCGTAGGTGCCAGCGGCATCGTCGCGACCATCGTAGAGCACGCCGACGATCACACCGTCCTTGACGGCAACGCTACCGGGCGCCACACGCTGGCCATACACGTCGACGATCTGCGCATTGGTAAACAGCGTGTCGACGGGCACGCGGCCCTCGGCGGCCTCGATCACAGACCTCATGACCTCAACGGACATACATTCTCCTTTAACCGTAGAAAACAGCTGCGGAGCGGACAGGCCTTCACCGCAGCAAGACAATAGCCATTGTATGCCCAAACGATGGGTCGGGAATACACCCCCTCCGCTTAACGGCACACGCCGCTTGGCGCAATGGGGACAGGTTGCTTTGTACCAATGACAAGGAGTGTCCCAAAGTGCCGACACAAAAGGAACGTCCCCAAGTGCCAAAAAGGCCGCAGTCGGAATCGTTCCGGCTGCGGCCCTATTGCACATGTTAGGTTAACCTACTTACTAGACCAACTTGAAGCCCTTGCGCTTGCCCACGGAGAGGGTGTCGCCCAGCTTGAGGGCGCTCGGATCGATGTTGTAGCTCTTGGAAGCCACAGCCTTGCCGTTGATCTTGACGCCGCCGCCGTCGATGTCGCGGCGGGCCTGACCGGCGCTGGCCGAAAGGCCCAGGTCCTTGAGCAGGCCAGCAAGGTAAATCTGGCCCTCGTCGTTGACGGTCAGCTCAACGTGCTTCTCGGGGAAGTCGGCAAGCTGGCCCTCCTTGAACACACGGTCGAACTCGGCCTGAGCCTCGTCGCCGGCGCCAGCACCGTGGTAGGTGTCGCACAGGTCGCGGCCTAGAGCGCGCTTGAGCTCGTAGGGGTCGGCGGAGCCATCGGCCAGGGCGGCATCGATCTTGTCGACCTCGGCCGGGGCGAGCGAGCTGGCCAGACGATAGTACTTGCCGATCATCTCGTCGGGGATGGACATGGTCTTGCCGAACATATCCTTGGGAGTGTCGGTCAGGCCGATGTAGTTGCCATAGGACTTGGACATCTTGCGCACGCCGTCGGTGCCCTCGAGCAGCGGCATGGTAAGCGCGATCTGCGGCTCCATGCCCATCTTCTCCATGAGCTCGCGGCCGGCGAGCAGGTTGAAGAGCTGGTCGGTGCCGCCCATCTCGACGTCGGCCTTGATCTGAACGGAGTCGAAGGCCTGCATCACGGGGTACAGAAACTCGTGCAGGGCAATCGGCGTCTGGGACTGGTAGCGCTTGGTAAAGTCGTCGCGCTCAAGGATGCGGGCGACGGTGAACTTGGAGCACACCTGCAGCAGGCCGGCCAGGTCCATCGAAAGGATCCAGTCGCCGTTGTGCACGATGGTGGTCTTCTCGGGGTCCAGGATCTTCATGGCCTGGCTCACGTAGGTCTCGGCGTTGGCCTCGATCTGCTCCTGCGAAAGCTGCGGGCGGGTGGAGTTCTTGCCCGAGGGGTCGCCGATCAGCGCAGTGCCGTTGCCGATGATAAGGGTGACGTTGTGGCCCAGGTCCTGGAACTGACGCATCTTGCGCAGGGGCACGGCATGGCCCAGGTGCAGGTCGGGGCTGGTGGGATCGACGCCGAGCTTGATGTTGAGGGGCTCGCCCTTCTCAAGCTTCTTGCGAAGGTCGGCCTCGGGGACGATCTGCGCTGCACCCGAGGTGATGATACGCATTTGCTCGTCAACAGACAGCATTGGGTATCCTCCTTTTGCTATAGCACCCTCACCGGATACGGCGGTGCTGGAAGTTCATAAACCCACTAATAATAACCAAAACAGCGCGACGCGGCACCTACGACAGGAAAATCCTCGTCCTGCCGCACGCGTCGATAACGACCGGCAAACGCGTGCCGTCACGTTCGACCAAAAAGCGCGTCTGCTGACGGCGCGAGCAGTCACGGCAACGGACCT
>CATXML010000260.1 GCA_958372035.1 uncultured Collinsella sp.
ACGGTACGGGCATCTCTAAGGAGGGCTCGATTCTGGACATGGCTGTCGAGTGCGGCATTTGTAAGAAGATGGGCTCCTGGTTTGCCTATGGCGAGGACAAGCTCGGCAACGGTCGCGAGGCCGCCAAGGCGTTCCTGCGCGAACACCCCGATTGCGCCGACGAGATTGAGCATAAGGTCCGCCTTGCCTGCGGGCTTGAGTTTGATGACGATGCTCCGTCCGAGGTCGAGCTGACCGATCAGCCTGCGCCTGAGGAGTTTGACGAGCTTTACGCCATCGATGGTTCCGCCATGCTCGATGATGACGACGAGTAGCGGTTACGCTCATGTCGTATACGGTGACCGAGGCCACGGTCGTCTTTCCCGATAAGAAGGCGGCCTCCTCGTTCTCGAGCGGGTATGCGTCCAAAAAGCCTTGCGCACATATCGATTGTGAGCTTGAGGGCGGTTTTGAGCGGTCCATTTGGATTCCCGTGCGGGTCGCGCGCCTGTATGTCAAAAATCGCCCCGATCTTCCCTGTGATTGGGATAACTTTCGTGAAGCGGTGCAGCTCATCGAGCGTAAATGTGCACTTACCATGGTGACCGAGATGCTATCGCGACGCGACCATGCGACGGGTGAGGTCTGTGACAAGTTGGCACGCTACGGCTTTCGCCAGCCCGCGATCGATTTCGCCGTCGAGCGCGCCACCGAGTATCGCTTTTTAGACGAGAACCGCTTTTGCTCGTACTTTATCGAGGAACGAAAGCGGCGTGGTTGGGGACAGCGTAAAATCGAGACCGAGCTTAAGCGCCGTCATGTCGTGCTCGATGACATTCCCGGTTATCCCGAGGATTATTTTGCCGTCGAAGACGATTTGGCGCGTGCGTCAGCCCTGCTCGCCAAGCGGCGTGTTCCAGAGACGCGCGGATTCGAAAAACTGGTTCGGTTTTTGATGGGCAAGGGCTTCTCGTATCACATCGCCGCCGATGCCGTTAAGGCACGTCTCGATGCCGAACGTGAGGAATGTGCGGTTTAGGCGTATGCGTTTTGTGGCCCTGCCGTTCACCGCGTTTTAGCCGCCGTGCTGGGGCCATTTATTTGACAGTTGTTGTGGTTCAACGTACGATAAACACTGTCATTTGCTTTGTGATATGTGCTCATCTATGATGAGTTTGTTTATATGTTTATCTGTATCCGACCCGCATAAGCTGCGCCCATATTACTCAAATGTCGCGAGCCGTTCGTAAGGACGGTTCGCTTTGTTGTGTAACGAATCCATAAAAAGGAGTGAGCATGCCTATCATCGCAGCGCTCGTTGGCATCGTTTTGGGTGCCATCGCCGCCATTGCCTACATGCGCACCGCCAAGCAGGGTAGTCTTCACGAGGCCGACGAAAAAATCCAGTCGGCACACGCACAGGCTGAGTCCCTGATCGGTGATGCCAAGCGTCAGGCCGAGACCCTCAAAAAAGAGGCTCTGCTCGAGGCTAAAGAGGAGATCATCAAGAACAAGCAGGCCGCCGAGGCCGAGGACAAGCAGCGTAAGAACGAGATTCGTACGCTCGAGAACCGCGTGATGCAGCGCGAGGAATCCCTCGATCGCCGCAACGACGCTCTCGACAAGCGCGAGCATCAGCTGTCCAGCCAGGCCGGTCAGGTCGAGAAGCGCTCCCGTGAGCTCGAGGAGCTCTGCGCAAAGCAGACCTCCGAGCTCGAGCGTATCGCCGACCTTACCCGCGAGGACGCCCACAAGGAGCTCCTCGATAAGGTTCGCGGCGAGGTCACCCACGAGGCCGCCACGATCATTCGCGAGTCCGAGCAGCAGGTTCGCGCCGAGTGCCACAAGACCGCCCAGGAGATTCTGTCTCTGGCGATTCAGCGCTGCGCTGCCGATCACACTGCCGAGGTCACCGTTACCTCCGTGCACATTCCCTCTGATGACCTCAAGGGCCGTATCATCGGTCGCGAGGGTCGCAACATCCGGACCTTCGAGCAGGTTTCCGGCGTCAACCTCGTGATCGACGACACGCCCGAGACCGTCGTTCTTTCGAGCTTCGACCCGGTCCGTCGTGAGACCGCCCGTGTCGCCCTCGAGAACCTCATCGCCGACGGCCGCATTCACCCTGCCCGTATCGAGGAGATGTATCACAAGGCCGCCGACCTGGTTCAGCAGCGCGTGCGCGAGGCTGGCGAGCAGGCTGCCTTCGATACCGGCATCCACGATCTGCACCCCGAGATCGTCAAGACCCTTGGTGCCCTGCGCTACCGTACCTCGTTTGGTCAGAACGTGCTTCAGCATTCCCTCGAGGTCTCTGATCTGTGCGGCGTGATGGCTTCCGAGCTTGGCCTGGACGTTGTGACCGCCAAGCGCGCCGGCCTGCTGCACGACCTGGGCAAGGCAATCGACCACGACGTCGAGGGCCCGCATGCCGTCATCGGCGCCGAGCTGGCCCGCCGTTATGGCGAGAAGCCCGTTATCGTCCACGCTATCGAGGCTCACCATGCCGATGTCGACCCCAATACGGTGCTCGATGTCCTGGTACAGGCCGCCGATGCTGTCTCTGCCTCTCGCCCCGGTGCCCGTCGCGAGTCTGCCGAGAACTACATCAAGCGTCTTGAGAAGCTCGAGGAGATCGCCAACTCTCATGACGGCGTCGAACGTACCTATGCCATGCAGGCCGGTCGCGAGGTCCACGTCATGGTCCAGCCGGACAAGATTTCCGATGCCCAGTCCACGGTCCTGGCTCACGATATCGCCCA
>CATXML010000261.1 GCA_958372035.1 uncultured Collinsella sp.
GCGGGATCGACACCCGTGATGTCCTGTACGGATTCGGGAGTGTAGTTCTTGATGGTCTCCCACCACTCGTCAAAGCCGTTCGTGTGCTCGGCGACGAATTCCTTATCGTAGAGGCCATCGTTGACCAGACAGTTGGCAAAGGCGTTGAGGAACGCGACATTGCAACCGTTCTTGATCGGAAGGTAGATATCGGCGATACGCGCGGTTTCGATATGGCGCGGGTCGGCGACGATGATCTTGCAACCCTTTTCTTTGGCTCGCACGATACGCCTTGCGACGATGGGGTGCGAATCGGCAGGGTTATAGCCGAAGAGGAAAATGCAGCCCGCATCCTCCATACCGGGGATGGAGCATGACATGCAACCTGAACCAACCGTGTCCATCAGACCGAGGACAGTAGGGCCGTGTCAAGTACGAGCGCAGTTGTCTACGCTGTGGGTGCCGATGCACGCACGCGTAAACTTCTGCATGACGTAGTTCGCCTCATTGCCGCCGCCTCGCGAAGAGCCGGTGGTCATGACAGCGTTAGGACCATATTCGTCAATTATGGCCTGCATCTTAGATGCGGTGAAATCCAGTGCCTCGTCCCAGCTTACGCGCTCAAGATCCGCGCCCTTGGTGCGGCGGATCATCGGGTGCAGTACGCGAGGAGTCAAGATCTTGGTGTCGTTGATGAAGTCGTAGCCGCTCATGCCCTTAAGGCACAGCTCGCCCTGATTGGTGATGCCGTTGAGCGGTTCGGTACCCACGACCTGGCCGTTTTGGACCAAGAGGTTAAACTGGCAACCGGCACCGCAGTACGGGCAGATCACTTTATGCTTCTCCATGACACCCTCCTTCCTTTCTCTGCTACCGATTAATCGGTACGTATTTGACAATCGTCGGGCCTGTATGGCCGCCCGCCTACGCCTCGTTTTCGATGGTGGCGCGGGCACGCTCGGCGGTCAGCTCCGCCAGGCGCTCCTCGTCTACCAGGGTGAGGCCCTTGGTCGGGCACGCCTCGGCACACGCCGGACCGCCGGGACGGTCCACGCACAGGTCGCACTTGAGCACGAAGCTCTTAGTCTGCGAACCCACGCGCACGTCGCCCATCAAGACGGGGACCTGCGTGGTCGCCACGCTCACGGCGCCAAAGGGGCAGGCCATGACGCAGCTCTTGCAGCCGATGCAGTTGTCCTCGTTGACGCCGATGCGATGGTTCTTTGGATCAAAGAACAAGGCGCCCGTGGGGCAGGCCTTAGCGCACGGGGCATCCTCGCAGTGATGGCAAGCCACCGGTGCGGAGATCTCGTACGTACGCGTCACGCGCAGACGCGGCGCGGCAATGTTGCCGGGGATGTCGTGTGCCTCGATACACGCTGCCATGCAGGTTTGACACCCAATGCAGCGCGAGGAATCGGCTACGACTCGTTTATTGCCCATGTTGTTCACTCCCTCCTGAATCCCATGCCGGAGAGACCCTGTCGACGTTGCCCCGGACCGCCCGTGGTCCGGCATCGGCGTATCGAGAGCATGCGGCGAAACAGGCACTCGGTAGAATATCTCCAACGGTATACAGGTTAAATATACGCAGTTGCAGGGGGTAAACTTGAGCATAGGCCCTGCATTACGGGTGTATTGCAGGGGTTTGGGCTGGTTAGGATTATTCTCAATAGGATATAAAAGCGAGTGTATTACACGCGTACGCCCAACAAAGATTTCACGCTCGCTTCTGAAGGATGTAGTACGTTTGTAATAATGTTCACACTCAATTACTCGAGTGCAATAAAGTAGTTGTTATAAGATTGGCAATTACTAGCCGAAGCTGTATTTGACTATTCATATTGCACGCTCATTAAGGGAGGCCAGTGATGTCATCGACTCAAAAAAGAGCCATCCTGCAGGTGCGCATTCGCGAGGAAGACAAGCAGCATGCCGAACGTCTCTACGACGCCATGGGCACATCGCTCGCCGAGGCCGTACGTCTTTTTGTCGCGCAGAGCATTTTGATGCGTAAGCTCCCCTTTCAGCCGGTCGCAGTACGATCAAAAGACGGCACCGCCGCCTATGGATCGCTCAAAGCATATGGGGACCCCAATCGCCGCTCCAAGGAGCGCAATGCTTGGATTGAATACCTTGCTACAGAAAGCGACGATTCGATTTTGGGTCCCGAGGAAGTAGATATCTATGAGTAGCACCATCATCGACGAGACCGTCATCCTGCGCTATCTGCTCGACGACGACGAGGTCCTGTCGCCGCGCGCTGCCAAGGTCATCGCCACGCGCACCGCTCGCGTCTACCCCGAGATCATCACGCGCGTCGTGGTCACGCTGCGCGACGTCTATAAGGTTCCACGCGTTGAGATTGCTGCGGCCATGAAAAGGCTGCTCGATGACGTCATGGTCGACGAACCCACCGTTGTCGCCCTTGCCGTCAAACTCTTTGGCAAGACCCATATGGACTTTACCGACTGCCTCCTCGCAGCCCGAACCGCCATCTACAACGATGATGTCGTGAGCTTTGGCAAGCCCATCATCCAAGGCATGATCGATTACCGCCGTAAGCGCCAAACCGCAGCCGACGCCCGCGGCCACAGCACCGACGCCACCATCGACAAGCTCCGCCACCACCCCCGCAGCTAACCCCATCCCCACCTAAGTTGCGGGGTAATAGTTAGGGGGGTTAGGGGTATTAGAGGGTTTCAGGTAATATTTAAACGCCACGTTGTGGAAGGGTGGTTTTTTGTGGCGCCGAGGGG
>CATXML010000262.1 GCA_958372035.1 uncultured Collinsella sp.
CAACCATGGGCTTCCTTGACGAGATTAAAAATAAGATGCACCTGGGCGGCCAGCAGGGTTACGACCAGGGTTATGGCCAGGACGACGACTACGGCTACGATGACGGCTATGACGATAGTTATCAGGGCAACGGCTACGGCGGTGCTTCGGGCGAGGGCTTCTACACCCAAGACGAGCCGAGCAACGGCCTGCTTGGCCAGACGCGCCGCGGTGAAGCTGAGTCGGTTGCCGTGTATACGCGCTCCGGTCAGCTGGTCGGCGATGACTCCCGCCATGCCACGACGTATAACCCGCCTTCGCGCTCGCAGGACAGCGTTGCGAGCGGTTATCGTCCTGGTGCCTATGACACGCCGTCGAGCTACGCCGAGAACACCCGCGCCCGTGCCGCCGCTGCACCCGCGCCTGCACCGAGCGATGCCTCGGCCTATGCGAGCAATATCATCAACGCCACGCCGCAACTGCCGGCCTATGTCCTGCGCCCCGAGAGCTATGACGACGTGGAGACCGTGGTGCGCCGCGTTCGCACCAAGCAGCCTGTCGCACTGATTTTTGTGGGCGTACGCACCGAAGTTGCCAAGCGCGTCTTGGACTTCTCTTACGGCTTTGCCTGCGGTCTGGGCGCCACGGTCAAGGAGGTAGGCGACCGCGTGTTCATGGTGCTGCCCGCCGGTTGCGAGGTCAAAGATTCCGATCTCAAGAAGCTTCGTGCCGACGGCTACCTTAAGTAAAGACAAGACGAGGAGATTCCCATCAACATCTACACTATCGTCCAGCTGGTCAACACGCTGTTCAACTTCTATTCCACGCTCATTGTCGTCTACTGCTTTATGACGTGGATTCCCATGAAGCAGGGTGGCTTACTTCAGGATATTGCTGCGGTGCTCGATAGCGTGTGCGGTCCGTGGCTCAACCTGTTCCGTCGTTTCATTCCGCCGATGGGCGGTATCGATTTTTCGCCGGTCGTTGCGATTATTGCGTTGCAGTTGGTGCAGAGGCTGGTTCTGCAGCTTCTTATAGGTATACTCGTATAGAACTGACTTTGTAACTTACGTCGGGCGTGTAGCGCCGAGGCGATGAAAAAGGAGACTTGTTATGGCTATTACCCCTGCAGACATCCAGGCTCAGACTTTCTCTGAGGCCAAGCGTGGCTACGATCCTGCTGAGGTCGACGTCTTCTTGGAGACGCTGTCCTCCGAGGTTGACGCTATGCTCGCTAAGATCGTCGACCTTAAGGGTCGTCTGACTGCTACCGAGCAGCAGCTTGCCGATGCACAGGCTCAGCTTGCCCAGGCTCAGGATGCCACCGCCCAGGCCGTTCCTGCCGCCCCTGTGGCTGCTCCCGCCCCTGACTTCTCCGCTCAGGAGCGCCAGATTTCCGCTGCCCTGATCGCTGCCCAGCAGACCGCTGAGACCATCGTCAACGATGCCAACGAGAACGCTGAGCGTATCCGCAACGAGGCTGACGCTAAGGCCCGCGAGGTTATCCGCCAGGCTCTGACCGAAAAGCAGGCCGAGCTCGAGGAAATCGATCGTCTCAAGGCTTCCCGTGAGGAGTTCAAGGCAGAGTATCTCAAGCTCATCCAGCACTTCATGGACGATGCCCAGAACTCCTTCCCGGCCGACCTCATGGCCTCCACGCCGGTCGGTTCTGCCGCTTCTCCTGCGGTGACTGTTCCCGCCGAGCCGCTGCCCGTCGCTGACCCGGTTGTCCCCGTGGCCGATCCCTTCGCCCCGATCGACAACTTTGCCGCCGACGACCTGGACTAGCATCAGAGCTACAATCTAGTGTCCTTAAGAGGAGCTCGCACCTGCGGGCTCCTTTTTTGTGGCTGTATACGGGTTGGGAAACAAAACGCCGAGCTCTGCATGCGATAGGACAGAACTCGGCGAAGGGCGCGTGGTAAAAGGTAGATTTTAAGGTATGTCTAAAAACTACTTGAGGAGGAAGTTGGAGAGGGGAATAGTGCGGGCCTCGCGATGCTCGGGATCGGCGATGTGGTCGGCGGGATAGCCACAGACGAGCATGTGATAGGGATAGACGCCCTTGGGCAGATTGAACTGCTCCTCTGCCACCCCAGGCTTAAAATGGCATACCCAGCACGTTCCCAGGCCCTGCTCGGTGGCCTCCATCATCATCTGATCACACACGATGGACGTATCGATTTCACTGGAATTCATCTGATCATACGGGCGCACCCATGCATCATCGGTAACGCTGCAAATGAGGAAGACAAGCGGAGCCCCAAAGATAGACCCATCACGAGCAAACCGAGGCTGACAAGCAGCAGCCTTCTCCAGGAGCTCAGGCGTATCCAACACCATCACACGAGAAGGATGATTATTGCAAGCAGAAGGAGCAATACGCCCCGCCTCAACAATGGCATCCACAACAGCTTGCTCAACAGAACGATTCTCAAACTCGCGACAAGAATACCGAGACCGAGCCAGATCCAAATACCCCATAATCAAACCCTCCAAAGTCAGCGAATCAATTCAAAGCAAAACAAAGGGTACCCAAAGCCCCATCCAGCCAAACGTTTAAGGCGGTCCCAAATTTCCCAATCGGGTCCCAAGGCCCTGCCAACAAAAGCCCCATCGCTTTCAAAGTATCAGCCAAAGTTCCCCATGGTGGTACGTAAGGCGAAGGGCCGGCCACGGTTTACTTTCGAAAGACACAGCAAAGCAGCCGGAGTGAGAAAGCAAACCCTGGCCGGCCCGTGGCCGCCGGGACACG
>CATXML010000263.1 GCA_958372035.1 uncultured Collinsella sp.
GCCGTCGATAAAGTGCATCTCGTGAATTGCCCCGTCACCAAAGGCGGCAAACCAGTCCTCGAGCGTCTCGCCTGCAACGCCCATCGCGGTTGTATCAACCATGGGCTGTAAGTACGGGCTCGCGACCTCGTCAATCATGCGCTTCGCATCGGAAACCGTCGTCACAAGGTTGCTCTCCTCGGGACGCAGGCTTTCCATCGTAAGCACCAGACCGTGCTCGCCGGCATACTCCGCCAGAATGGACAAGTGCTCGCGGCTGCGCTTCCAGGCTTCCTCGCGGTCCTCGTCCCAGTCGCCCCAGCCCGAGTTGATGGACATACGGTCGCACCCAAGTACCTCGGCAAGTTCAATGCCGTGTTTAAAGTACGCCAGGCTGCGCTGTTCATGCAGCGGCTTGCGTGCGCAGTACTGCCAAGGATAGACAACATTCTCGGGGCACAGAGTACGATACCTAAGCCCACGGTCTGCAGCCTTTTTCGCCAGGACCTCAGCCTCAAAGTAGCCCGTATGGTCGAGCGTCACATGCGGCTCTGCACACCACAGCTCAATGGACTCAAAGCCCAAGCGCTGCTGCACATCAAGGAAGTAATCGAGCGACCACATGATGTAGTGGATATTCATGCCCGCAATCTGCTCGCGACGCAGCGTCGGTTTGGATTCAGACATCTTATGCCTCCTTATTTCGATCGAACACGATTTGTCCGTCCGACATCGTCATATCAACCGCAAGATCGCGTGCGTCGCGATAATCGAGGTCGAACACATCCCGATTGAGCACGCAGATATCGGCAAGCTTGCCAACCTCAAGCGTACCCAGCTCGTCTTCGCGCATCAGATCGTACGCGCCCCCGGCAGTCCAAGCGCGCAAGAGCTCGACAAGCGTCAGCGTGTTGACCTCATTCACGGGCAGTCCGTCGGCGAAGAATCCGCCGCACGCGCTGTAGATTGACTCGCCCAGGCTCGGAATCAGCAGTGGCAAATCCGTTCCACAGCACACTGTGCATCCGGAATCTTCCATGCCGCGGCGATTCCAGCTGTGCAAAAGTCGCGTCTCGCCAATTTGTCGACGCATCATCGACAGGCAATCCTCGCGCCGGTCCAGCGTCAGAATCTGCGGATAGACCTCGCAAATTCCGCCTAACTTGCCAAACTCGACAAGATCGGTCGGGTCAGAGTTCTCGAGATCGGTAATCGCATGGCGGCGAAGCATCCGTCCATGCTCGTCTCGAGGCAGCGAGGCATAGAGCGCCACGGTGCGGCGAACGGCGCCATCGCCCTGGCAATGCAAGGAGTATCGGAAGCCCTCAGCATCAATTGCACGCAGCTCGTTCTCAATCAGATCCCACTCTGGCTCCTCGACGACCGTCTTGCCGGCAGCGCCCGCATCGGCCGTGTCCTCATAGGGGTCAATCATCTCGGCAAGCCCCGCCCATACGCCGCGATCGGTCATACGGTTGAAGCCAGAAAAACGAACGAACGGTCCCCGGAAGCGCTCTCGTGCCTCGCGGGCATATGCCAGATTTGCACCGGCACCCACCGGCTGCGACATCATAGAGACGCGAACCGTCAGCTCACCAGATTCCTCACGGCGAGCCATTTCGTCGGCAAAGCCGTAGTAGTCATCAAACGCCATCTCCTTGATGGCGGTAACGCCGCGCTCGTTAAGCATGTTCATGTAGTCCGAATACCCGGCACGCACCTCGGGCAGCGCGAGGAAATCGCTCATCATGCGCCAGATCTTCTCGGCATAGCACGCCTGGGGTGTAAAGCCGTATCGCGCGCTGGCAGCAGCATTGAGAACGCAGGTCTCCGCTCCCGGTGTAAAGCAGACGACGGGGATATCGCCAAAACAATCGTCAAACACAGCTGCCGTATTTGCGTTCTCGGCATCCGATGCCAACGTTTCGGGTAGGTTGTGGCCAAAAGCCGCCGCGCAATCCGGATGATCTTCTTTCCATGCACGCAAGAGCGACACAGCCTCTTTGGCATCAGCGATGCCGGACAGATCAGACCCCAACATCCGCAGCGCCCAACCTGTATAGAAGGTATGCACATCGATCAGGCCAGGCATGACAGTGCGGTCGCCCAGGTCAACTACCTCGTCCGCCTGGGTCAAATACGAAGCTAGCTCACACTTGGCGCCAACAGCCTCAATTCGATTGCCACGGACCGCTACGAAACCTTCAAACGGCAGGTCCCCCGTACCGGTAAAGACGCTCTTAGACGTCAGGACCGTCAAACGATCAGACATCACAACCACCTACACCGGAAGCATGCCAGAGATTGCCGTTACGATCAGGCCAAAGACGACCATGAAAATGAAGAACTTCCAAATGGTCTTCCACCATTGGCCAAACGAAATCCTAGCCACGGCAAGACCGGCGACCGTCATGCCCGCCACGGGGCTGATGGTGTTGATGGTCTGGTTGGCAAACTGGAGCGCGGTGACGGCCGCCTCGGGATTGAGGCCCATGAGCTCGGTCAGGGGGCCCATAACGGGCATGGTGAGCGCCGCCAGGCCAGAACTCGAGGGAACCAGCAAAGAGAGCAGGCCAAGAACGATATACATAAACGTGGTGTAGACGGCGGCGGGTGCACCGGCAAGCGCAGTAGCGAGCGCCTGGAGGATGGTGTCGATGATCATGCCGCCCTCGGCGATGACCAGAATACCGCGAGCGATACCGATAACGATGGCAGCGTACGCAAAGTCGGCAAGACCC
>CATXML010000264.1 GCA_958372035.1 uncultured Collinsella sp.
TTCGTATGCCATCAGTTCGTCAAAGTAGGCATTGACGACCTCGCGCGGATTGAGGCCCAAAAAGCGAGCATAGCTCGAAATCATGCCCTGCGCATAGCCGCGCGGCGGCATCGAAGCAAAGTTACCGGTCTCGAAAAACTCGATGATCTGCGGCCTGATTTTGATGGTGTTGGCGACCTGCTGAATGGAAAGGCCCATTCGGCGACGCTGCTCGAGCAGCATGTCACCAAAGCGTGCAGCCATCAGAATCCTCCAAACTCACGATCTTCACGTGCCATCTCGGCGTCGACAGATTCCAGCGCGGCAAGCCCCTCCTCGTCCAACAGGACCTCGCGCGGCTTAGAACCGTCGGGCGGGCCGACGACACCCTTTTCTTCCAGCATGTCCATAATACGCCCGGCACGCGCATAGCCAACCTTCAGACGACGTTGCAGGCCAGATGTGGAGCCAAGCTGCGATTCCACCACAATATGGGCGGCTTCCCAAATGAGCGGATCATCGTCTTGCGGCTCGGCGACTCCGGTGCGGACAATGCCGCCGCCACCAGCCATGGACATGGAAGCGGGCGCCACGGCGGACAGAATCTCCTCGTGGTAGTCGGGCTCGCTCTGCGACTTGACGAACTCGACAATCTCGTTGATTTCGTCGTCCGAGACAAAGCAGCCCTGGATACGGCGGGGCTTGCCCCAGTCGACCTTGGAGAACAGCATGTCGCCCAAACCGGTGAGCTTCTCGGCACCCATCTGGTCGATGATGACGCGCGAGTCGATGCCCGTGGCGACGTTAAAGGCGATGCGGTTGGTGATGTTGGCCTTGATAAGGCCCGTCACCACGTTGGAGCTGGGGCGCTGCGTGGCAACGATAAGGTGAATACCGGCGGCACGGCCCAGCTGTGCAATACGAACGATCGAGGCCTCGACATCCTTACCGGCGACCATCATCAGGTCAGAGAGCTCGTCAATGATAATGACCAGGTAGGGCATCTTTTGCGGCGGGTTGTCGTAATGCTCAAACTCGCCAGCAGCCTGCTTTTCGTTGTAGGTCGAGATCTTACGCACGTTGAGACGCTCGAAGACCTTCAGGCGACGCTCCATCTCGGACACAGCCCATTGCAGAGCGCTCGCGGCCTGCTTAGGCTCGGTCACCACGGGCACATAGAGATGCGGCAGACCGTTATAGCCCGCAAGCTCGACGCGCTTGGGGTCGACCATAATCAGGCGAACGTCCTCGGGAAGGGCGCGCATGAGCAAGGTCGTGATGATGGAGTTGATCATCACCGACTTACCAGAACCGGTCGTACCGGCAATCAACAGGTGAGGCATCTTGGCGAGGTCGGCGACAACCGGCGTGCCCTCGGCGTCGCGGCCGATGGCGAGCTCGAGCGGACCGCCCTTCACATAGGGCAGCACGTCGCCCAGATTGACGTTCTGGCGCTTGCGGTTGGGAATCTCGATACCAACGAGAGAGGTGCCGGGGATCGGCGCGAAGATGCGCACCGACTGGGCGGCAAGCGAAAGCGCAATATCGTCCTCGAGGCTCGAGATCTTGCTCACGCGCTCGCCCTCACCGGGCTGCAGTTTAAAGGTCGTCACCGTGGGGCCGGCGATCCAGCCGACCACGCGGGCACTGCGGCCAAACTCAAGCAAGGTGGATTGCAGTGACTCAGCGGTCTGCTCCAGCTCCTTGTCCGAAGACGCAGCGGAAGCCGACTGCGGGTTGGCATGCAGGATTTCGAGCGGCGGAAGCTTGAGTCCGTCCTCTTCTTCGCCCTCGTTATCTGCGGCGCCGTCGTCCACTCCCCCATCACGAGCCGCAGCCGATTCGATAGCACTCGTGGCAGGCGCACCGGCAACCTTGGGATGCTTTAAGAAGTCGGGAATCTGAGGTGCGGCCGAGACGGGATTCACGACAAACGGCGGCTCGGACTCGTCAACCTTGTCCGGATCGTCCTCCATCGAAAGCTGTCCAGTGACCTGCCCGCGCTTGGCGTGGCGACGCGGCAGCAAGGTTGTCTTGGCGGTCTCGAGCGGAGCCTCGTCGTCCTCGTCGTCACCCTCGGTGAGCTCAATCTCGCTATCGGACCAAGACGGGTCGGGCTCGCTTGTGTTGAGCTTGGGCGCAGCCTTGCCCTTCTTGGCATGGCGGCGCGGCAGCAGCGTGGTCTTGGCGCGCTCGGCTTCAACCGACTCGGATACGTCGACAAATGGGTCATCGTCCTCGTCGTCATCGTCCAAAACCGGGTCCACATCGTTGCCCATGACCGTGGTCACGGCAGCATCGGAGCCCTTTTGACGAAGAATGCTCAGGTGCGGACGGGCAACGCCGGGCACCGACAGGGCTTCGTCGTCACCCCACGGGCTGGCGTTGACATCGGCACGACGACGTTCGGCAAAATCTGCCGCACGATCGCGGGCAGAGCGCAGCACACCGCCCACCGAAAAGCCAATGATGACAAAACCAACGACGGCCAGACCCAACAGGACCACCATCGCGACAGGCTTACCCAGGGCATTCTGCAGCGCACTCGCAATAAACGCACCAATGTAGCCACCCGACACGGAAAGGTTCTGCGGCGTAAACATAAGGTCGCACGAATCGCTCGTGCCCGGCACCATCAGCGAAAGAATGGAGACGACGGCGATAAAGACCACGGCGCCGCCCGCGACAGAGCGCACGTTGAGCGGCGAGTCCTCACCCAAAAA
>CATXML010000265.1 GCA_958372035.1 uncultured Collinsella sp.
TACGAGCAGCGCGCATGCGCGGCCTGAGCCGACGTCGGGTCGACGGCGGCAACGTCGCCTGCCTCGAGTTCGTGCAGGCGCTCGGCGATGCCGGCCTCCACGCGATCGAGCAGGGCGTCGAAGTCCATGCTGCCACCCTCGCCGGGAAAGCCCTTCTTAAGCCCCGGGATGCGGCCGTCACCACGCTCCTCCTCGAGCAGCTCGGCACTCGCGGCGCCGCGCAGCGCCGGTTTGCCGCCCTTGGTCGAAAAATAGAGCGCCGCACGGGCATCCAGATCCAGCGCCCGGCGCATGGCCTGCGCATAGATAAGCGTCTGGGTATGGGGCGGCAGCCACCGCGGGTCGTCGATGGCGGCCTCGCCCGATTCCTCGTCGCGCACCGTGGGGTCGGCGAGTTTAAACTCCTCAACGCCCGTGCGATGCTTGTAGTCGATTACCACGGCGCGATTCTCGGCATCCACATCCACGCGGTCGATGCGCCCGCCGAGCGGCCAACCGGCATACTCGACCTGGAGCTCGTTGAACGCAAACTCCAGGTAGCGCGGAGCAAAGGGGGTGAGCGCCTCGGACTCGTAGGCAAGCACGCCCTCCAGCTGCGGCAAGATCTCAGCCACCTGGCGCTCCTCCACTGGAGAGAGCGGCACCAGCGGGCCCTCGGTACCGCGCTTGCCCGCATGCTCGGCCAGGGTCTCGGCAAAGACCTCGCGCAACAGCCCCTGCGCGCGCGGCAGATTCATGGGCGTCACGCGCTCCATGCCCTCCTGCGGAAGACGTGCATGCAAGTGCTCCAGCACGTCATGGACAAAGTTGCCCTTCTCCATGTTGCCAAAGCCCGCATCGATGGACTGAGGTTTGACGCGATACGAGACGAACCAGCACAGCGGGCAGGTGGAATAGGCCTCGATCTGCGAGGCGGACGTCAGGCGCGGCACGAGCGGCGCGCCCTCGCCCTCGCCATCGCGACGGCGCAGGACCAAATACGGCACGGCCTCGGCACTCAGATGCTGAGGAGCCTCGCACGCGACGCGCTTGCACTCGATGCCCTCGCCGGCCGCCGAATCAAAATCGGCGACGATACCGCCCTCGCCCACGCACGCAACCTTGGCGGCGTCAGCGGCCTCGGCGTGCGCCCGCAGCTCGGTCCACACGGCAGCCGGATAGCACTCGCGCGCCTGGCGATCGTGCGTCACGCGGGCGAGCGCAACCGGACCACGCGACGCTTGCATCGCACGGCCAAAGCGTGCGCGCAGCAAGGCCGCAGGCTCAAGCGTCACGCCCTCGCGACCAAGGCTCGCCGTCAGCGTAGCCAGCGGTCCCTCCTCGTGCGAGAGCGGATAGCTGTCCAGATCGACATCGGCAAACAGCACAGCATCGTAGCTGCCGGGGCGCAGAGCCGCCGCATCGGCAAGCGAAGCAAAACGAACCTGAGCACGTGGCGCACGGTCAACCTCGTAGGTCTCGTAATCGTAGGCGGTACTACGCTTGTCCACCTTGGTGCGAATGCCATCGAGCACGGGCACGATCGCGGCCTGCGACACGTCGAGCGCGCGGGCGCCATTCATAAGGATGCCGATGACGTGGCGCAGCAGGGCCACCTCCGCTTGGCGACGGGCTTGGCCATCCAAGCTGCCCAGCGAGCGATCGGGCAACGCCTCGGCAACGGCAAGCATGGCCTTGAGCGCCGTCACGGGCTTGTCACGCCACAGCGCCTGGAACACGTCCGAGACCACGCACGGCACGTTCTTAAACCAGTTCTCGTCGCTCGCCGCCTTGCGCGCGCCCCTCACCTGGCCTTGGACGCTCTGCAGCAGGCTCTTAACGCCCGCGGTAGTCTTGCTGCGCGAGAGACGCATATTCTTATCGAAGGTACGGGCATTGACAGCATCAGCGCCCGAAAGCGGACTGTAAATCCAGTCGGTAAGCTCCGGCGCGGGCCACCACTCAGTCTTAGAAGCTGCCCCTTCGTCGGCGGCCTTCATACGCTCGATCAGGTTGGCGAGCGCCGTGAACTGCCTGCCCGCAATGGATTGAGAAAACGCCGTGAACTCAACTGTCTCGGCAGCGATATGACGAGCCGCCAGACGAGAGGCGAGCTCACCGAACAGCTGGGGTGCCCGGGCAGAAACAACGAGCACGCGTACGGGGTCGGCGGGCGTTGCAGCAGCCTTATCGTCCTTGGACTCCTTGTGCGTTTTCGCCAACTTATCGATGGCGTCCGCATAAGCATGGGCACGGGCATGGGGGCCGGCGACCTCAATAAAGGCAGGCTGAGCGGCGGTCCCGCAAGCGGCATCAGACGCGACGGCGTCCTCCCTCAGCGGCGCGGCCTCGAACAGCACACCGCGGGCATCAAATGCCGCGGCAAGCTCCTCGCGCATCGCCGCCTGCTCGCAGGCAAGCAGTACGACGACCTCTCCCCCATTGTTCGCCACGGCAGACAGCAGCTCGAGCAGGCCGTGCGTAAACGACGTGATACCGCGCACGCATACGGCGCGGGTGCACGCCGGCAGGTTATCGGCCAGGGCATCGGCCATAATGTCAGCCGCCTCGCAGGGCTCGACCATATCTCGACGGTCCAAACCGCGCGCATAGGCGCACAAAAGTTCAAACACGCGAGCCTCGGCGTCGCGTTTGGGCTTGGGGGTGGGAACGGGGTCGCAGCAACGCGCGGTGGCGGGCCCAGCCACACCCCCCAGCACC
>CATXML010000266.1 GCA_958372035.1 uncultured Collinsella sp.
CGTGCGCCGCTCTTGATGATGCAGCTCTGGTTAATGATCGAGTTGGTCACCGAGGCGCCTTCCTCAACCACGACGCCGCGCGACAAGATCGAGTTGCGCACGGTGCCCTTGATGATGCAGCCGGCCGAAATGATCGAGTTGCAGGCGTGGCTGCCGGTCGCATAGCGCGAAGGCGGCACGTCGTGAGCCTTGGTCAGGATCGGGCGCTCGGGATCGAAGAGCTGGTCGGCCACGGTCTGGTCGAGCAGGTCCATGCTGCGGCGATACAGCGATTTCTCGCTAAATACGCCCACGACCTCGCCCTTGTACTCGTAGCTGCACACGTCGATGTTGCCAAAGTCGCCCTGGAGTGCCTCGAGCAGGTCCAGATAGTCGGCGGCCTGGTAGTGGTCGATGATCTCGAGCAGCGTCTCGCGGTTGACGATGCAGCAGTCCATAGACGCGTTGTCGCCGTACACGACGCCGGCGCTCACGCCCGTCAGGCGGCCGTTCTCGTTAATCTCGAGCTTGGTCTCGTCATCGACGTTGCGCGTGGCCTTGCAGTACACCACGGTCATCTGGGCACCGGAGTTCTCGTGCGCCTCGATGATGGTGTTGAGGTCCATGTTAAAGATGATGTTGGTGCCCATCATCACGACATAGGGCTTCTCCGAGCGCTGGAACAGCGTCTTGTTGGAGATGATGTCGCGCAGCAGGAAGCGCATGCCGCCCTTGGTGGTGCCATACGCGTTGCCGGGCACCATGAACAGGCCGCCCTTCTTGCGGTCCAGGCCCCAGTCCTTGCCAGAGCCCACGTGGTCGATCAGCGAGCGGTAGTTGCCCGGCATGACGACGCCGACGGTCTTAATGCCGGCATTCATCATGTTGGACAGCGGGAAGTCGATCAGGCGGTAGCGGCCCAAAAACGGAACGGACGCGATGGGGCGGTCCTTGAGCAGGACACTGCCGTAGGACGAAGAGTAGTTAGCGGTGATATAACCGATGGCCTTGCGATTGATCATCGGATCATTCCCCCTTCCCGATAACGACGTCATTTCCAACGACGGCCGTATCCTTGGTGGTATCGACAGAGCCGAGCTTCACGCCCTCTTCGACCGTGGAGTTCTCGCCCAAAATAGCGCGGCAGATGTGCGCGCCGCTCTTAACGTGCGCACCCGGCAGCAGCACGGAGTCCTCGACCACGGCGCGCTCCTCGATGATGACATCGGTCGAAAGGATCGAGTGGCGAGCGGTGCCGTAGATCTTGCAGCCATTGGAGACCAGGCAGTCGTCTAGGCGGCCGTCCGGGCCAATGTAGTGCGGCGGACGCGTGGTGATGTTGGACATGATGGGGAAGTTCTTGTCGAACAAATCGAACTCGGGGTTGTTGCCCAGCAGGTCCATCGAGGTCTCATGGAAGCTGGCGATGGTGCCGACGTCCTTCCAGAAGCCGTGGAACTCGTAGCTGTACAGGCGCTTGTTCTCACCGAGCAGCTTGGGGATGATGTCCTTGCCAAAGTCGTGGCTCGAGCGCTGGTCCAGAGCGTCCTCCTCGAGTGCCTCGATCAGCACGTCGGCCGAGAAGATGTAGATGCCCATGGACGCGAGGTTCGAATCGGGCTTCTCAGGCTTCTCGGTAAACTTGGTGATGCGGCCGTCTTCGGGGTCGGTGGTCAGGATGCCAAAGCGGCTGGCCTCCTCCCACGGAACGGGCATAACGCTCACCGTGAGGTCGGCGTTGTTCTCAATGTGCGTCTTGAGCATCTTGCGGTAGTCCATGCGATACAGGTGATCGCCCGAAAGAATCAGGACGTACTTGGGGTCGTTGGCCTTGATGTAGTCGAGGTTCTGCGTAATGGCGTCGGCCGTGCCCGCATACCAGGCGCCGCCGGTCTGCGTCTCATACGGCGGCAGAATCGACACGCCGCCGTCGCGGCTGTCCAGATCCCAAGCCTCGCCAGAGCTCACGTAGGCATGCAGCAGGTAGGGACGGTACTGCGTCAGAACGCCCACCGTGTCGATGCCCGAGTTGGAGCAGTTGGACAGCGAAAAGTCGATAATGCGGAACTTGCCACCAAAGCTAACCGCCGGCTTGGCGATCTTTTGGGTGAGTGCCCCCAATCGGCTGCCCTGTCCTCCTGCGAGGAGCATCGCGATGCATTCTTTCTTACTCATCGATTTCTCCTTCTGTCATCGATGTTCCTAACCCATTAGCGACGGGCGCGGCGCACTGTCACGCCCGTCGAGTAATGCCGTGCGGCAAAGGGAGCTCGCGCGCCTTTACGCGTGCCAGATCTCGTCGCGGTACTCGCGAATGGTGCGATCGCTCGAGAACCAGCCGGAGGAGGCAGTGTTGAGCAGGGCCTTGCGGTTCCAGGTCTCCTGGTCACCGTAGCTGTTCGTGAGCTTCTCCCAGGCGTCGACGTAGCTGCGGAAGTCTGCCATGACCAGGTCGGGGTCGTTGTTGTTCATGAGCTCGTTATAGATGCTCTCGAAGTTGCCCGAAAGACCCGCAAAGGTGTTGTCCTTGAGCTCGTCCATCACGCGGCCCAGACGCTCGCGGTCGCCGTTGAGTGTATCCCACGCAAAGTAGCTGTTCGACGCCCAGAGCTGCTCGACCTCGGGAGCGGTCAGGCCAAAGATGGCCTCGTTCTCGCGACCGGCCAGGTCGGCGATCTCGATGTTGGCGCCGTCGAGGGTGCCCAGCGTAA
>CATXML010000267.1 GCA_958372035.1 uncultured Collinsella sp.
GCAACCATACGCTCGAGACCAAGCTCGACGGTCTTGCCTACGGCTTTTTGATTCCGGTGTTCTTTACCGTGTCGGGTGCCAAGATCGACCTGACTGCTGTAGCATCGCGCCCCGGCTTGCTCGTGGGCTTTATCGTGGCGCTGCTGATTATTCGTGCCGTGCCCATTCTTATTTCTACGAGCATTTGTCCTGCGACGCGCGATGTGTCGGCGTATGGTCGCATTACCGTGGCCCTGTACTGCACCACGGCGCTGCCGATCATCGTTGCCGTGACAAGCGTTGCCGTCAACGCGGGCGCGCTGTCGCAAGATATTGCGTCGGTCATGGTTGCCGCCGGTGCCATCACGGTGTTCTTGATGCCATTGCTCGCGCAGCTCTTCTACCGCGTGGTCGACGCCGCACCGGTCGCCGCCGTGGCAGAAGTTGCCGAGCACCCATCCGATGCGCTCGACATTCTGCGCGCCCATCACGATTTGGCGAGCCTGCTCGCACGGGAGCACGAGCTGCTGACCTCGCATGGCCATGGTCGCGTATTTGAGGGCCTGCCTACGCTCGATACGATTGCCGAGCGTCTTTCCGCCGAGGCGGCGAGCGGTCACATCGATGCCCGCATCGTGGACGCGGCGCACCTGCTTGCCGATAAGACTTATGGTGATGAGATTGACACGTCCGAGCTGACTCCGCATGAGCGTCGCCGCCTGGAGCGCGCCAAGCTCGCCGTGCGCGAATACCGTCGTCGCATGCTGGAACTCTATGCGCGCGATGAAGCTCAGGACGACGACGGCAGGTAGCAAGGAATGTCGGGATACGGGTTCCGTCCAAATAATTGAAGGCGCGCTGCCTGCGGCTGATGCAGACAGCGCGCCTTTTGCGTTGGGTTTCGTTGAGACTCGAAGCCGTGGTTCGCGACCTTTAGGAGCGGGCGGCTCCGTCGACGGGGAGCACGGCGCCCGTGACGTAGGCGGACATGTCGCTCGCCAAGAAGACGAAGGCGTTGGCGACATCCTCGGGCTCGCCCATGCGGCCCAGCGGAATGGTGGCGATGATAGGCTTGATGACCTCTTCGGGCAGGTTGGCGACCATATCGGTCTTGGTCACGCCGGGTGCGACGGCGTTGACGCGAATGCCCATGGGGGCGAGCTCGCGCGAGAGCGACTGGACCATGCCGTTGACGGCAAACTTGGACGTGGGATAGCCGACGCCGGAGGGCTGGCCATACTTGGCGACCATCGAGCTCGTGGTGGTGATGGTGCCGCCGTGGCCGGCCTCGGTCATGATCTTGGCGGCAGCCTGGTGGCCGTTAAAGACGGCGACGACGTTGAGGTCCATGACCTTTGCAAACTCTTCGGCCGTGTAGTCCAAAAGGGGAGAACGCTGGGAGATGCCGGCATTGTTGACGACCGTGTCCAGGCCGCCCATATCGGCGGCAGCCTGGGTAAAGGCCTCGGTTACGGCCTCGAGCGAGGTGAGGTCGCAGGAGTGGCCCCAAACCTTGGCCTCGGGATAGGCGGTCGTCAGTTTCTCAACGGCAGCGTCGGCAGTCTCCTGGCGCGAGCCAAAGACGGTGACGGCAGCACCTTCCTCGATAAAACGGCAGGCGATGGCATAGCCGATACCGCGCGTGCCGCCGGTGATGATTGCTTTCTTGCCCTCGAGCAACATGGTGCTTCCTCTCTTTGCGGGCGGATATACACAGCACAGCATAACGGCAGCCAAAATCGGCTCCGGCTGCATGTCGGCGAACGGTACCCCCGGCTGTCAGGAGCGGCCAAGTCGTTCAAATGCGGATTGCGCCAATACGCCCCATGCGCGCAAGCAAAGGGGCTCCCGTCCACTGCTGAACGGGAGCCCCTCACACATATAGGTCGTAGAGCGAAAATCGAATCAGTTGGCCATAACGCCTTCGGTCCAAGCCTCAACGTCCTCGATGCGCAGGACGTTGGCGACCTCGGCCACGCAGTCGACGCTGGCAAGCTCGGCGGCGGCAGCCTGGACGTCCTTCTCGAGCGCGCGGTGCGTCAGGAAGATGACCGAGCAGGCATCGCTGACGCCCGACTTGCCGTCCTCGACCTGGTTGATGAGCGAGATCGAGATGTTGTGCTTGGCAAAGATATCGACCGTCTCGGACAGGGCGCCCACGCGGTCGGCGACCTTCAGGCGCACATAGTACTTGGTCTGGAGCTCGTCCATGGGCTTAAAGGCGAGGTTGTGGCCATAGGGCTCAATCTCGGGCAGCGGGGCCACGCCGCGGCTGATCTGTTCGGAGAGCGACAGTATATCGCCCACGACGGCGCTCGCGGTGGGGAAGGAGCCCGCGCCCGCGCCGTAGAACATGGTCTCGCCCACGGCGTCACCCACCACGTAGACGGCGTTCATGGCGCCGTTGACCTTGGCAAGCATGTGATCGGCGGGGATCAGCGTGGGATGCACGCGGACGTCGACGCCGGCGTCGGTGTTGCGGGCGATGCCCAGCAGCTTGATGGTGTAGCCGAGCTCACGGGCCTGGGCGATGTCCTCGGCGCCGATGGTACGGATACCCTGCTGGTACACATCGTCGGTGGTAACACGGGTGCCAAAGCCGATGGAGGCGAGGATGGCCGTCTTGCTGGCGGCGTCGAAGCCGTCGACGTCGGCTGACGGGTCGGCCTCGGCATAGCCCAGATCCTGCGCCTTCTTGAGGATGTCGG
>CATXML010000268.1 GCA_958372035.1 uncultured Collinsella sp.
CGCCAGGCCAACCGCACAAGCGCGGCCGATACCACGCGAGCCGCCCGTGACCAGTGCCACGCGACGTGAGTCGTTGCGCTCGAGCGCGCCGTTGTTCAAGTTGCCCATGTCATTCCTTTCGGGTTGCAGCCCTGTGAACTATGCGAGCTCGTCGGCAATAGCTGCGACCTGCTCAGCCGTTTCGCACGAATACACGCGAACGTCGCTCAGCGTACGCTTGACCAGGCCCGACAGCGTTTTGCCGGGGCCGACCTCAATAAACGTGTCGATGCCCTGATCCTGCAGCGCATGCAGGGTGTCAACCCAGCGCACGGCATGGCTCACCTGGTTGGCCAGCACCTCCGATGCCGCCTGCGGGTCCGCCGGATAGGGCGCCGCCGTCATGTTTGCCATGACCGAAATCAGCAGCGAAGACGGCGCGTGGCCGGCTTGGATATACGTCGCCAGCCCCTCAGTCGCCTCGGCCATATAGGGGCTATGAAATGCACCAGACACCGCGACTTTCATAGCGCGGCCGCCAGCCTCTTTTACTAGGACGTCGAGCTCCTGCAGCGCCTCGGGCGCTCCGGCAACAACCGTCTGCTGCGGGCTGTTGTAGTTGACCGGCCAGCAGTCCTCGCCGGCCTGCGCAGCCAGGTTCTCGACTTGCGCCGCATCGAGCTTAATGACGGCGCGCATGCCGCCCGGATGGCGCTCAGCAGCCGCGGCCATCAATGCCGCGCGCTCACACACGAGCTCAAAGCCCGCTCGCGTATCGAACGCCCCCGCAAAGGTGAGCGCAGCGACCTCGCCCAGCGAGAATCCCGCACAGGCGGCAGGCACCACGCCGCGCTCGCGCAGTGCGGCAGCCGCTGCCAGGTCGTGAACAAACACGCAAGGCTGCGTGTTCTCGGTCTGCGAGAGCTCCTCCTTGGAGGCGCTCCGGCACTGCTCACTGGTTCCCGGACGCACCTCGTCGGCGATCGCGAACACCTCGGCAGCCGCCGGCGATGCCTCGATCAGGTCGACACCCATCGCGGGGTGCTGGGCACCCTGGCCGGCAAACAGAAACGCTACGCTACCCATGCGCACGCACCCTTCAGGACGTGTTCGGCGCCATCGACCAGGTCGTCAACGATTTCGCACGCACTCTGGCGCTCGTTGACCATGCCGGCAATCTGTCCGCACAGATACGAACCCTCTTCGTAATTACCGTCCTTGGCGGCCTTGCGAAGAGCACCCGTGCCCATGGCCCCAAGCTCCTCGACACTTGCGCCCGCCGCCTCACTTTTGGCGTAGGCATTGGTGAAGGGGCTCTTGAGCGCACGCACCGGATGTCCCGTCGAGCGACCGGTCGCGCGCGTCGACGTGTCGCCCGCCTTGAGCACCAGCTCTTTGTACTGCTCCGATACGGTGCACTCGTTTGCGACCAGAAAGCGTGTTCCCACCTGCACGCCGGCGGCGCCGAGCATAAAGGCGGCCGCCACACCGCGGCCATCGGCGATGCCGCCAGCCGCAACCACGGGAATATCGACCGCATCGACAACCTGCGGGACAAGTGCCATCGTCGACGTCTCGCCAATATGCCCACCCGATTCGGTGCCTTCGGCAACCACGGCGGTGGCCCCGCGACGCGCCACGAGACGCGCCAGCGCCACCGAGGCAACAACCGGGATGACCTTGATGCCGGCGTCGTTCCACGCCTTCATGTACTTGGTGGGATTGCCGGCACCCGTCACGACGACCGGCACTTGCTCATCAATCACCACTTGTGCGACCTCGTCGACAAACGGGCTCATGAGCATAACGTTGACGCCAAAGGGCTTATCCGTCTTGGCGCGCAGCTCGTGAATCTGATCGCGCAGCCAGTTGGCGTCGGCGTTCATCGCCGCGATAATCCCTAAGCCGCCCGCCTCGGACACGGCAGATGCCAGCGAGGCGTCGGCAATCCAGGCCATACCGCCCTGGAACACGGGCTTTTCGATGCCGAGCAGATCGCAGAGAGGAGTCTTGAGCATCTCTACTTCTCCAATGCCGCCTCGACCGTATCGGCGAACTCGCCGACCGTCTTGGGGTTCTCCTCGGTATCGAGCTCAATGCCAAACTCGTCCTCGACGGCGACGAGGATCTCCACGGTGCCCAGACTGTCGAGACCAATCTCCTCGAGCGTGGACTCGGGCTTCATCTCGACGTCGTCAAGACCAGCGGTCTCGCGGATCACGTCGCAAACGCGCTCGAAGGTCTTCTGATCTGCCATGGTAGTTCTCCTTTGTTTGTGCCCTAGGGGCATTTTTATTTCCTATGTGCGACTACTTCCAACGAAGCAGATAGCCACCTATATCCAGACCGGCGCCAAATCCAACCAAGGCGATGGTGTCGCCCACATTCAGTGCGTCGGTGCGTGCCAGTCGGTCAAGCGCAAAGGGAATGCAGGCGCTCGAAATGTTGCCGGTCTCCCGCAGCGTTCGAATCACGCGCTCGTCTGGCACGCCGAGGCGCTTGACCGCCTGGCTCAGGATTCGTTCGTTAGCCTGATGGAATACAAAATGATCGATATCCTCGACCGAAATGCCCGCATCGCTCGCAAGCCTACGGACCGTGTCGCAGATGGCGTTGACGCCAAACTTGAACACGCGGCGGCCATTCATGGACAGCACGCTCTCGCAATCTGCGGAGGCCTTAAACGGCGAGGTGCCGACC
>CATXML010000269.1 GCA_958372035.1 uncultured Collinsella sp.
CTCCTTGAGCGCCAGCACGTCGTTGACGCCGTCGCCCGTCATGGCCACGGTGTGCTCGCGGCGCTTGAGTGCCTGCACGAGCTCGCGCTTCTGCTGCGGGGTCACACGACCAAAAACATGGTAGCGGTCCACTGCGGCATCGAGCTTGGCCGGCGTATCGAGCGTCGTGGCGTCCACATAAGCGTCCGCCCCCGGCACGCCCACCACGCGCGCGATCGACGACACCGTACGCGGGTCGTCGCCACTGATCACGGTGAGCGTCACGCCCTGCTCGTTAAAGTAGCCGATGGTCTCGGCCGCCGAGGTACGAATCTCGTCGCGGATGGTCACAAAGCCCACGGGCTCGGCCTCGCCCACCATATCGCCATCGGGCGTAAAGCCGTCCACGCGCGCCACCACGAGCACGCGGCAGGTATCGGCAAGCTCGGCGACACGGTTCTCGACCTGGGCAAACGCACGATCAGAGAGCACAAACTGCGCCGCACCCATCACATAGGAGCCCTGCGCAAACGAGGCACCACTCCACTTTTTGGAGGACGAGAACGGAATGACCGACAGCGGCTCAGACACCTCGACCGGGCGATCGGCGTAATAGTTGAGCAGCGCCTGGCAGGTCTCGTTGGCATCGGCCGAGGTCGCACGCGCCACGTTAGCCAGCGCAAAATCGAGCACCGTGGTATCGACGGGAACGGCGGCGTCGCTCTCCCCCACACCCATACCCTCGACCGGTAGCGGATAGGTACCCTCGACCTCCATGCGACCCGACGTGATGGTGCCCGTCTTGTCCAGGCACAGCACGTCGACGCGAGCGAGCGTCTCGATGCAGTAAAGCTGCTGCGCCAGCACCTTGCGGCGGGCCAGGCGCACCGTGGCGATGGCGAGCACCGACGAGGTCAGCAGCACCAGGCCTTGCGGGATCATGCCCAGCAGGGCGCCCACCGTGGACAGCAGCGCCGACGAGGGCACGCGGCCGGCCAACAGCTCGGAGAAGCACCACGAAAGCGCGCTATCGCCCGGGGTTCCCGCGGCATCCCACAGCTCGCTCACACTCGAGGCAAACAACGCCAAACCGAGCGGGATCATGATGATGCTCGCAAAGCGCACGATGGCGTTAAGCGCGTTCATGATCTCGGAATTGACCTTTTTGACGTACTTCGCCTCGTTATTAATTTTGGCCACGTAGTTGTCGGCGCCGACATGGATCACGCGGGCGCGCAGCAAGCCCGAGTCGATAAAGCTGCCGCTCATGAGCTCGGAGCCGGGCTGCTTTTTGATGAGATCGCTCTCGCCCGTCAGCAGGCTCTCATTCACGAGCGCCTCGCCCGAAACCACCACGGCGTCAGCGGGAATTTGGTCGCCACGCCCCAGGCGGATGATGTCGTCGAGCACGATCTGATCCAGGTCGAGCTCAACCTCGGAGCCGTCGCGCACCGCGATGGCCTTCTTGGAGGTCAGCAGCGTGAGCTTATCGACCATCTTCTTGGAACGCATGGACTGAATGACGCCAATAGCGGTATTGAGGAACACCACGAACAGGAACGTCAGATTCTTAAACGAACCGGTCAAAATGACCAGGAACGCCAAGATCACGTTGATCAAATTGAACAGCGTGCAGAGGTTCTCGATGATGAGCTCTTTGACCGACTTGGTCTTGAGCTCCATGTTGCGGTTGATCTTACCGGCGGCGATGCGCTCCTCGACCTCGGCGGTCGAGAGTCCGCGCTCGATATCCGTTGCTGCCATACCACGTCCCATCACGTCGCGTCGGTATAAGAAAAACCGCCCGGACCATGCGAGGTTCGGACGGTCTCACGTTCGATGGTGCCCCATGTTGGATTCGAACCAACGGCCTTCTGCTCCGGAGGCAGACGCTCTAATCCCCTGAGCTAATAGGGCCAACGTTTGGCATTATACCCAAGTGCACCACGGGCTATCAAAATAAAAGAAAAAGCTTTGCAATTCCGAGGAAGACGCGGCTCAACGGCCCACTTTAGAAGGCAAAAGCGAGTCAGATAGTATAAACTCTCATGCACCATATGTACACGGCTCGCGATGCGGGCCGTTTTTGCAAGGGTTATCCATCGAGGTGAGAGGCACACCATGATTGCAATTTTAAAGCAGAGCGCCAGCGACGAGGCCGTCAGCCATATCGTCAGCTGGATTGAGAAAAAGGGCCTGAAGACCGACGTCTCGCGCGGCGAGAACGAGACGATCATCGGCCTGGTGGGCGATACGACCAAGATTGACCCATTCCTGCTCGAGTCCATGGACGTCGTCGAGCGCGTGCAGCGCGTCTCCGAGCCGTTCAAGCGCGCCAACCGCAAGTTCCACCCCGAGGACTCCGTCATCGACTGCGGCCACGGCGTCAAGATCGGCGGCGATCAGTTCCAGGTCATCGCCGGCCCGTGCTCCGTCGAGGGCGAGAACCTCATCCGCATCGCCCGCCGCGTGAAGGCCGCCGGTGCCACGATGCTGCGCGGTGGCGCCTACAAGCCCCGCACTTCCCCGTACGCCTACCAGGGCATGGGCCCCGCCGGTCTGGACCTGCTGTGCGAGGCGTCTGCCGAGCTCGACATGCCGATCGTCACCGAGATCATGGACCCGCGCGACGTGCAGGTCTTCCTGGACAAGAAAATCGACGTCATGCAGATCGGCGCCCGCAACGCACAGAACTT
>CATXML010000270.1 GCA_958372035.1 uncultured Collinsella sp.
GCCTGACCGATCTTGGCCTCGCGCACGTACTCGCCGCCCTCGACCGGGACGAGTGCCTCGTCGGTGCCCTTGAGGCCGTCGGCGATGATGATCTGGCAGCCCGTGGCATACGGGGTAAAACCGTTCTGGTAGGCGGTATCGATGTGCTCGAGCGCGTTTTTGCGGCTACCGACGTAGAGCGTGTTGCAGTCGGTGAGGAAGGGCTTGCCGCCCAGCTCCTTGACGACATCCGCGACGGCGCGGGCGTAGTTGGGACGCAAAAAGCTCAGGTTGCCCAGCTCGCCAAAGTGGATCTTGATGGCGACGAACTTGTTCTCAAAGTCGATCTGCTCAATACCGGCGCGGCGGATGAGGCGCTTGAGCTTGTCGAGCTGGCTCTCGCGAGCATGCGTGCGCAAGTTGGTGAAGTACACCTTAGCGGGTGCTGCGGGTGCAGTTGCGGTCATAGATCTATCCCCTCGGTCTATATGGCGTTACAGACATAGAGGATGGTACCCGTTAAAGTAGGGTCAAAGTCAAGCGCGAAACCTAGTCGTTGGGGAGGTTCTTAAACGACTACTCTTGGACTTTAAGGGCTTCGGCCAGGCTCACGCGCTTGATAGAGCGCGTGTGTAGCAGCGCCACGACCAGATAGGTTGCAAAGCCGATTCCTGCGCACGCCGCCATGGACCACCAGGGCACATAAATCTCGATATTGCCGTTGTAGGCGAGCAGCATCGAGCGGAAGATGGCCGTGAGCGAGCCAATAATGACCGGCAGGCTCAGCACGAGCGACGCCGCCACGCACAGCGTGATCGAGCGGATGTACAGATGCGAGATCTCACCATCGCGATAGCCAAAGACCTTCATGTAACTGATCGACCGGGCGCTATGGTCGATGACCGCCTTGGTCAGCAGGTACATAAACAGCAGGAAGATAAACACCGCGAGCCCGATCATCATGCCGATCATTTTGCTCATCATGCCGATAAACTGGTCGCCCACGGCGCGCATGTCGTCGGGCGTGGTGTCGCCGGCAAAGTAGCGCGCGTCGAGGTCGAGCTTCTCGTCGCTCACATAGCCGTTAAAGTAGGCGGCGTCGTTGTCGAACAGCTCGTTAAAGTCGTTGATACTCATATAGATATTCATGTCCGACTTGGAGCCCCAGGCACAGTCCTTGCCCGCGTACTCAAGGGAATAATGCTCGCCCTCGTACTTGTCGCTGAGCGTGACCTTCTGGCCCTCGCTCCAGCCAAACTTGTCGAGCAGACCGCCGCCAAAGACGACGCGCCCATCGCCGACATCGAGGCCCTTCCAGTAGCGCGAGTTGGGCGAGATGCCGTAGACGGAAATCGTCTCCTGCCCGTTTCCGTCGCCGCGGTCGTACTGCAGCTGGTAGACAGCGTATTTCTCGGCCTGCGCGATTGCGCCCGCGCCGTTGTCGGTCGTATTGACTGGGTGGATATCGTCGTTGTCAGTGTCGATCTTAGAGGCCTTGTCGATCAGGTCAATGGCCTCGTCGCGGTCGCAGCCGAGGGCATCGGCCAGGTCGTCGAGGCGCGCGTAGAGCGCATCCTTCTTGTCCTGGACCTTGGCAAGCGCATCCTGCGCTGCAGTCAGGCTCTCGGCAGACGGAGAGCTGGCCGCGGCATCGGTTGCCGTCTGCGCCGCATCGGCCGCGTCGTCGAGCTCGTCATCCGCATCCTGGGCGGCGGAAAGCAGCGCGCCGTCAACCGACTGCAAGCGCTCGAGTGCCGACCACTGCTCACGCTCCTCGGCAGTGCCCTCGAGCTCCAGCGGAGCCTTGAGCGTGTACTGGTGCTCGGCGACCAGGCTCGTCTCGAGGTTGTCGGCGTAATGCGTCATCGTGGGCAGAATCGCCAGGCCAAAGAGCAGCAGCAGCGAGGCAAACGCAATGCCCACGAAGAGCGTGGCGAAGTTGCCCAGGTTGCGCAGGAAGATGCGCAGGCGAAAGCGCGAGACAAAGCCCATGCGCTCCGGCAGCTGCAGGCCGCGCTTGGTGCCCGATTTGCCGCTCGCCTCGTGACGAAGGAACTGCAACGGCGTCTTGCCCATCTTGCGAAGCAGGCCCACCAGCGTAATGAGGATGAGCGCGGCGGCGGGAACCACGGCGCACTTCACAAAGATCTCCCAGCTCCAGTACACCTGGAAGGGCGGCAGACTGTACGAGCCGTAATAGAGGCTGCGCATAGGCTCGGTAAAGAACGCAATGCCGAGCGCGGTGCCCAAAAGCGCCGCGAGCACACCCACGATGGCGGGAAGCGCCAGGTAGTGGAGTACAATCTCGCGACGGCGATAGCCGCTGGCGAGCAGCGTGCCAATGATGGCGCTCTCCTCCTCGATGGTGGCGTCGGTGAGCACCACAAAGACAAACGCCATGATCACGATGATAATGTCGAGCAGCGTCATCCACATCATGGAGTCGCCGTCCACGTCGTCGCGCGCATAGCCAATGCCTTGGTTGGAATCGACATCGATCAGATCGTCGACGCGCGCATCGGCATCGGTCAGCGCCTCGACCATATCCTGCTCTGCATCGATGCGATCCGCGGTGGGGAGATCGCGGTCGGTAAAGGTAAAGGAGTAGGTGTAGGCAGGCGCGCCACCGGCGTCCTCAAGCGCGGCAAAGCCGGCGTCGGTGACCTCGGCCACGCCGTACGTGATGGTGTTCA
>CATXML010000271.1 GCA_958372035.1 uncultured Collinsella sp.
AACGCGCAGACGGGAGGAGCGATACGCTGGCTCACGGTAACGACAACCGCATTGCCATCCTGCTTCCAAGAAACCTTGCGGGTAGACGTCTGCATCACATCGATGAAGTTGTCCTTCCACAGTGAGTCATACTCCTGGGCATGGTTATCGACGAGCGGATGCCAAAAACCAACCTGGGGACCAGAGGCCATGACGTCGCGGCCGGATGCCTTCCACTCGCTCACGGTACCGTTGACTTTGCTGAAGGTCAGCTCGCCGTTGAGGGAGTGGATGCGGATCTCCTGCTCGGTCTCCTCAACCGTAAGCTCAGGACGAGCGGGGGCCGCGATGGCCGGCGCCGGATGGTTTGCGATGGCAAACTGGCTTGCGCCCAGCTGGAACATCGGCTCGCACCAGACGTGAGCGGCCATGGTGTAGGCGCGCACGGTCAGCAGGGTCTCGCCCACTGCGGCCTCGCGAATCACCAGCGGCAGCTGGACGGACTCGCCGGGGGCAACCGCGCCGGGCATGAGCGTCTTGCGGCAGACCACGTCGCCGTCCACCAGGGTCTCGGCCGACAGGCAGACATCCTCGAGGGTGGTGAACCAACGCTTGTTGGTGACGGTCAGCTCGCCTGCCTCGGCGTCATAAGCCATGCGGACCGGGCAGATGACCTGGCCGTACTCGGTAAGGCCCGGGCTCGGCTGCTGCCAGGGGAACACCATGCCATCGATGCAGAAGTTGCTGTTGTTGGGGTAGTCGCCGTTGTCGCCGCCATACATGTCGTAGGCAACGCCGTCCTCGGTCACAGCAGCCAAACCGTGGTCGCACCATTCCCAAATGAACTGGCCCTGGATGCAATCCCAACGATCAAAGACCTCCTGGTACTCGGACAGGCCTCCGGGGCCATTGCCCATGGAGTGGCCGTACTCGCAGTTGATGCGCGGCTTGGGGAACGGATGCTCGCCAAAGTCGTTCATCTGCGACACACGGGAGTACATCGTGGAAATGACGTCGACGGTATCGGCGTTGCGGTCCTCCTCGTAATGGACCGGACGATCATCGAGCTCGTGAGCCTTGGCGTACATCGCGCGGATGTTGCAGCCATAGCCGCTCTCGTTGCCCATCGACCACATAATGATGCAGGCATGGTTGCGCTCCTGCATCACCAGGCGCTCAATGCGGTCGACGTAGGCCGGCCCCCATGCCGGATCGTCGGTGACCAGGGCGATGTTGCCGATATTCTCGAAGCCGTGGCTCTCCATATCGGTCTCGGCGACCAGCATGATGCCATACTCATCACACAGCTCGTAGAAGCGCGGGTCATTGGCATAGTGAGAGGTGCGCACCGCGTTGATGTTGTGCCGCTTCATGAGCTCCAGGTCGCGGCGCATGCGATCGAGGCCCACGGCGCGACCCTTGTGATCGTCGTGATCGTGGCGGTTGACGCCATGCATCTTAAAGTAAGTGCCGTTGAGGTAGATATGATTGCCCTCGACCGTCACCTCGGCAAGTCCCTGGTGATGCGGAACGTACTCGCTGACCTCGTCGCCGTCGTAGACCTCAAACGTAAGGTCATAGAGGAAGGGGTCCTCGGGGTTCCAGAAGTGGGCATCGGCAACGCTGCACTCGGCATGGCCATCGACGCACTCGCCCGTAGCGACCACGTTCTCGCCATCGCTGAGCGTAAACACGACGCGGGAAGCGCCCTCGGCCACCGTATCGAGCGTGATCAGAGCGGCATCGCCCTCGCGGTGCGTGCGGAACCTAAAGTCGACCAGGTGCGCGGCGGGACGCTGCATAAGGTACACATCGCGGAAGATGCCCGAGGCCCACCACATGTCCTGATCCTCGATATAGCTGCCATCGCTGTACTGCAGGACCTTGACCGCAAACAGGTTGTCGCCCTCGACGAGCGCGTCGGTCACGTCGAACTCGGCAGACAGGCGCGAGCCCTTGGTCATGCCGATAAACTGACCGTTGACGTACAGCTCACCATAGCTCTCGATGCCGTCAAAGCGAATGATCTCGCGAGCGCCGGCAGGCACGGCGGGAAGGTTGACGATGCGCTGGTAGACGCCCGTGGGGTCGTCGGAGGGAACGAACGGCTGATCCACCGGGAACGGGAAACCCTCGTCGGTGTAGGCAAGGTTGCCATAGCCATCCACCTGCCACAGGTGCGGAACCTCCACGTGATCCCACTCGGGCTCGTACGTAGAGAGCTCCTCGTTGGAAACGGCAGCAGGCCCCTCAAAGAGGCGGAACTGCCACGAGCCGGACAGCTGGACAAACCCGCGCGACAGCTCGCGGCTGTACGTAGCGGCGAGATCGGCGGTCTCGTAACCCATAAAGTACGCATGGGGTGCCAGGCGGTTCCTGTGGGTGAGCGCTTGGTTTTCCCAATCGTTAATGGCGTCCATGGTGATGCTCCTTCGTCATCGCAGTGATTCTTGTGCAACCGGTTGTCCTTATCTTACGGGCGATGCCAAACCCTGTGCAACCGGTTGCCCGCTGAACGGTCGATTCTGCCGGATTAACGGTGCAACCGGTTGTACAACCGCCTCACTTATGTCACCCTGAGTATCGAAACTCAGCGCAAAACATCATTCTTAAGCTCGTAGGCAACCGCCACGCCCGCTGATATCTCACCCACACGAGACGTATTCGATTGCGGCTTGGTTGCAAA
>CATXML010000272.1 GCA_958372035.1 uncultured Collinsella sp.
AATAGTTCCTGGATAACAGCTTTTGCGGCTAATCCAGGAACTATTTCACCGCAACTTAGGAGGGGATGTGGGGTCCCCGGCATGTATATGAAAATGGCTCTAGTCCCAAAAGGAACCAGAGCCATTCATCTATCTTATGGAGCGGGCGACGGGAATCGAACCCGCGTCATCAGCTTGGAAGGCTGGGGTTCTACCATTGAACTACGCCCGCAAGATATGGTCGGGACGACAGGATTTGAACCTGCGACATCCTGCTCCCAAAGCAGGCGCGCTACCAAACTGCGCCACGTCCCGAAGGTGTTGAGCAGCTAAGGTCTAAACCTTGCGTGTCCCAAAGCGAAGGAAATTATAGGGGAGACTCCCCGCCTGTGCAAGCATTGATGCCTCAGCTCCTCGAATGTGCAACAAAACGACTATGGAGCAGACCGATCACAAAGGCAACCACGGCAACCGGTGCCCACGCAGCACCGATATCCGCCAGCGGCAGCACATCAAACGGCAGCCACGCGCCCGCAAAGAACGCATCGCGGACCGAGGTGATCACGCTCTGGACCGCGACAACGCCGCCGACCCAGACCCACACCTGCGGATGCGCGTCGCAAAAACCGTGCACCAGGCCCATGAGCACCAGCACGATGGCGACGGGGTACAGGGCGTTGAGCATGGGCACCGAGAACATGAGGATCACGTCGAGTCCCACGTTGGAAAGCACGCACGAAAATGCGGCGAACACAAAGGCGAGAACCGCAAAAGGACGGCGCATGGCCTCCTCGGAAGCCTCCGCTCCCCCTTCGACCACATACGTCTCGCAGAAGTAACGCGAGCAGCAGCTGATGAGGCCGATGCACACGTTCATGCAGGCAAGGAAGAAGATGGCGAAGACCACGACCGTGCCGGCAAGCCCAAAATGCATGGAGGCCGAACGGGCGAGGATGGCGGCGCCGTTGGTAGCGTCGGGCATCACGGTGCCGAGCTGCATGCCGGCAAGCGCCAGGCCGCAGTAGATGATGGCCATGAGCACGCCAGCGATCACACCGGAACGCGAAATCTCGAAGGCCACGCGCTTGTCATCGGTCACGCCCAGCTCATGGATAGTCTCGGCGATGATAATGCCAAAGGCGAGCGACGCGAGCAGGTCCATGGTCTGGTAGCCGGTCAGAAAGCCCTGCACGGCAGCACCGGCATTGTAGGGAGCCTGCGGCGTGGCAGCGGGACCCAGCGGCGAGACCACGGCAGCGCCCACGACCAATACGATAAGGGCGATGAGCGCGGGGCCCGTAATGCGGCCGAGCACGCGCGTGATGACGCCGGGACGCAGCGTGAGCGCAAATGCGACCACGAAGAATCCGACGGCAAACACCAGGCGAGCCGTGGCGAGCGAGACGCCCTCGGGCAGCAGCGGCACCAGCATCTCGAAGGCTGTGGAGCTCGTGCGCGGAATGGCCAGGCACGGGCCGATAGCCAGATACACCGCCGCGACAAAGAACTCGCCAAGCTTGGGATGCACGCGGCCGGCAAGCTCGCGCGCCGTTCCGGCAAGTGCCACGGCGATAAAGCCCATGACGGGCAGGCCGATGGCGGCAATGAGAAAGCCGAGCATGGCGACCGGCGTGGCAGAACCCGCCTGCAGCGCCAGCAGCGGCGGAATAATAAGGTTACCGGCGCCAAAGAGCATCGAGAACAACGCAATGCCGACGGTAACGACATGGTCGGAGCGCAAACCACGCGGGGCGGATGAGGCCATAGGCACACCTTTCGGGTCGAAACAAAAACGGGACGGGCAAAAACACCCGTCCCGCAAGTATATACGCTTTAGCAGGCTAAATCGCGCAAAGCGTCAATCGCGATGTCGACTTCCTTATCCGTGTTGAAATACCCTAACGAGAAGCGGACGACACCCTGGAGCTCGGTCCCCTGCGCACGGTGCATGAGCGGAGCGCAATGGGCACCGGGGCGCGTCGCAATCCCCCACCCTTGCATGAGCGCGTCCGAGATCTCGGCAGAGTCGATATCACCCACGTTGAGTGAAACGATCGCCGAGCGCACGGGCTGGTCAAAGGCACCGTAGAGCTTGATCTCCGGGATTTCGCGCACGCCAGCGAGAAAGCGATCCGCCAGGGCGCGTTCGTGAGTCGCAATCGCTTCAACTCCACCCTGTGCCTCGATAAAATCAAGGCCTGCGGAAAGGCCCGCTATGCCGTGACCGTTGAGCGTGCCCGCCTCGAGCCGCGTGGGCCACTCCATGGGCTGTAACGCATCGAAGCTGTGCACACCCGTGCCGCCCATGGCCCAGGGCGCCACGTCGACGCCCTCCGCCACAGCCAGGCCACCGGTGCCTTGAGGTCCCATGAGCCCCTTGTGGCCGGTAAAGCACACAATGTCGAGCCCCATACCAGCCATATCGATCTTCGCCGAGCCAGCAGACTGCGAGGCGTCGACGATCACGAGCGCGCCGACCGCGTGGGCCACGGTAGCCACGCGTGCGACATCGACCGCATTGCCGGTCACATTAGAGGCATGTGTCACCACCACGGCACGCGTACCGGGCGTGACCAGCCGCTCGAGCTCGTCGTAGTCGAGCACGCCGTTCGCGTCGCAGCCCGCATGCTCAACGGTCAAGCCCTGCTCTGCCGCCAGGC
>CATXML010000273.1 GCA_958372035.1 uncultured Collinsella sp.
ATACCACTGGCGTTTACAAACAACCAAAAGTAGCAATCGTTGTTCCTGTATATAACGTCGCTCCGTATCTCAGCGAATGCCTTGATTCGATTCTGACGCAGACATATACCAACTTCACCGTCTTTGCAGTTGACGACGGCTCCACCGATGAATCTTGATGAGTACGCAGCAACAGACACCAGGATTGTCGCAATACACCAAAAGAACGCAGGACAGGGAGCCGCCAGAAACAATGCGCTTGCCAGAATTGAGACCCTTGGAACGTTCGATTACGTAACCTTTGCAGACGGAGACGATAAGGTTTACAACGGGTTCGTTGACCAACTCGTTAAAACTGCAGAAAGGACCAGTGCGGACATCTCCATCTGCGCGTTTCATTACCTGGAAGCTGATGGCGTGCACGCCTACGGCAGACTTCACGAAGAGATGGTTCTCGACAAAGATGCCTACTTCGAGTTCGTCATATCCGCTGGCGCACGTCCCGAGTACCACGGGATCATCGGCACGGGGGGCATGGTCTGGAACAAGCTATTCAGCGCTCGCGCATTACAAGGTGTTCGATTCCTCACGGGTAAGGACGTTGTGGAAGACGAGCTATTCTGCGTCCAGGTCGGAGAACGCTCAAAGAAGAACGTTTACTTTCCTGAAGTCCTTTACATCTACAGGCAGCGCCCTGATTCAGACGTTAAGCAAAATAGCATCTACAGAAAGATGCTTTTGGCTCGAATTAAGACCTTGCCGCACGCGTTCTCCACTCGCACAGAGCTTGTCGCGACAGCCGCTCTTGTCGCGGCCTCGGTCGACTATTTCAAGAGATATGAGGAGCTCCCGCCTCTGGATCTTCACGTGCATAAGCAAGAGGCAATTACGGCTTGCAATGACGGCCACCTTCGCAAGAGAACGCTCAAGCGCTTCTTGCTAATTTGCGACCATCCTCGCCTTGCCCGCTTCTATCTTACTCAACGGAGAATTGTTAATGTCGCAATGTTCTGGAAACGCCATTGATCACGAGGTAGAACTGCACTACTACACAGGCATTAGAAACTTCGGAGATGAGCTCTCGCCTTACCTCATTAGCAAAATCACCGGCCGTAAGGTATCCCTTGCCTCTTCTGAAGAAGGACTTTATGCCATTGGCTCCATTCTGACTCACAAAGCCTTATGGTCAAGCTGCGTTGTTGGGGGAACAGGAACCCTGTGCCACGACAGCTTGAGTGGTGAAACTTTGAGAGTTTTTCCGCTTAATCGGTCAATTCCAAAATTGATAAAAAGGCTGATATCTCCAGAAACAACAAAGGCGGACATTCGTGCGGTTCGTGGTCCGCTGACAAGGGAAGCAATCCTTAAAGAAGGCGGCAAGTGCCCTGAGATTTATGGCGATCCTGCCATTATCATGCCCAGGCTTTATACCCCAAAGATCGGTGCCAAGCACAAAGCTGGATTGATTCTTCACCATACACAAGAAACGCCGACAACTCATGTTTTAGCTAAGACTTGCGGATTCCACCAAATTTCGATTGACAGAGTTAGAGATGAGCAGTTAGAAAACTTTATCGACGAGGTATGTAGCTGTCAAAAAATCTTTTCGTCATCACTACACGGAATTATTCTCGCTCAGGCATACGGTATCCCCGCACAATGGATTCAAATAACGAACACTCCAATTCATAGAGATGCAAACCACAAGTTTGCAGACTACTTCTTAGGTGCGGGACTTCCTGTTCAAAAGCCCATTTCCATTGAGCTCACAAAAGAAAGTCTTTCGCAGTTAATGCAAATTAGCCCTGAACGGCTTCACATCTCAAGCGATCTAATTGAGCGATTGCTTGAGGCCTTCCCTTTCGACATATTCCCTAAAAAATGATCGTAGCAGGCCAGTTTCATGACTGGCCCTGCTCTTTATTCACGCTTCCTAGATCTCTTGAACGGTAAGCACCCTATCGGGTGGTTTGCCAATAAAAGGAAGCTCTTCAAAACCCCCATCTCTGAGCGATTGGGAAAGCAGTTTTGTTTAAATTGAGGACTCCAGACCAGAGGCTGAAAAGCGTCGAAAGTTCCCATGAACGTTAGGCGTGCGATTATTCCGAATGTTGATGAAATAACTCGATATTTGCCTGCAAATTAGGCAAATTCCATCTTCAAGAGTCAGCTCGCCCCTATGGCGCTCGAGACGAAGCGCGAACCAGAGTCTCAGGGTTGATCAGCAAGGCAGCTTTGGCGGAGCACACCATTTGCGCAAGCGGTAGCAGTTGTATAGTGCAAACAACGTTTGCGCTCGACTGTGATTTTTCGCCAATCCGCGATAACGAACCTTGGCATAGCCATAATTTCTCTTCAGCCAGAGGAATCTCCACTCAATCGAGCATCGCACCGATGCTTTCGCATGCCCCAAATGCCGGCTCGAAGATCCACGGGAACGATGGCGATCGTCACTCGATAGTCGGCAAAGTCGAGCTTCATTGCGCCGCCCCCTGCTGCTTGAGGAGATCCATGACAAATCGCTCGGGATCGGCAGACTCGAACTCGACGTGCGTACCGTTGGGCATGCTCAGACGAACCGTGCGGGAAGGAGCGGGTTCGTCAAGGTAAGGGAAGTCAGGAACTGCCTGGAGCGTCTCGGAGGTAAAAGAAGCAATCT
>CATXML010000274.1 GCA_958372035.1 uncultured Collinsella sp.
AATTAGAAAGGACCCTCTATGAGCTGGGCACTTATCTCCGATTCAAGCTGTAACCTCCGCGATTGGCAACCGACCGCGCCCCATACCACATTTGCATTTGCACCCCTCAAAATTCGAGTGGGGGAGCGTGAATTCGTCGATGACCTTTCGCTCGACGTTCATGAGCTCAACTGCGCTGTTCAGGCGGAGACGAACGCTTCTTCGAGCGCTTGTCCCAGCGTAGGGGAGTGGGCCGAGCTCTTCAAATTAGCAGACAATACCATCTGCATGCCGATCTCTGAGGGCGTGTCGGGCAGCTACAACGCCGCCGCCACGGCTCGCGATATGGTTCTTGCCGAGGAACCGGACCGCAATATTCATCTTGTCAATTCACGCGCAGCTGGCGGCAAAATGGACCTCATTTTCTTGCTGTTCGACCGCTATCTTGCAAGCAGTCCGGATATCTCATTCGAGGATGCTTGTGCATACTTCGATAGCCTTGAACAGAACAGCAAAATCCTCTTCAGCTTGTGCAATTACGAAAACCTCGCCAAGGCCGGACGTATCCCTAAGGCAGCCGGCGTCATTGCCAACAAGCTCAATATTCGCATTTTGGGCACGGCGAGTGAGGCCGGCAAAATCGAACTCGTCGGGCACACGCGTGGCGAAAAGAAGATGTTCAACAAGATCATCGACACCATGGAAGCCGAAGGTTTTACGGGCGGCGAGGTCGTTATCGACCATGTCGAGAATGAGGCAGGCGCCCAAGCACTTGCCAGCCGAATTGTGGAGCGCTGGCCAGGCTCCAAGACTATCATCATGCCCTGTAACGGGCTAGATTCATACTATGCCGAAATGCATGGACTCATTATCGGCTACGGCATGGGCGTGGCTTCGGGCCAATAAAGTCCAACCAAGCAAAAATACGGGCGGAACAAAGTGACAGATGGCCCTTTGTTCCGCCCGTTTTATACGTCGGCTAGCTATTAAACCCATTAAACTTGAGATAGCTCATCAGGTACGCCTTCGAAACGAAGGATGAAACCGCACTGCGCACAAGCAGCGACTCACGCGTTACCTGATGCGCCGTATCGGGAACCGGCGTCTGCTCGACGGAAAACGCCGAACGAATCGATGCCTCGAGCTGATCGACCACATAATCGAAGGCCGTCGGGGCATCGTAGCTCAAACGCTGAATGTTAAAGAGTGCCTGCACCGCAGCAATAGGTAACACCTGCTTAAAGAGGCAGATAGCGATCAGGCGGGCAATCTGCTCGCGGCCATATTGCTTTTTAACCGGAGCAGGCACCAGGCCGACCTTAACGTAGTTGTTGATCATCGATGGCGTAATGACGGGCTGCTCAACGCAAATGGACAGCGGCTCCATCCACAGCGCAACATACTCAATAACCTGGTCGCGATAGAGCGTCACATTGGGCAACTGGTCATAGCGCGACAGACTCAACGTATTGAGTTTGCACACGATTTCGGACTGAATAAATGCATCGGGCAGCACCGTGGGCTGAATATCCTCAGGCTTAATACTGACCGACGAATCGGACATCGGAATAACGTGTTTAACGTGGTTCATAAAGGTCCTCCGTTCATTTACTATATTGTATTCTAGGTTATCTAGTTTTGCATACCACATAGCCGGCAAGTAAAAGTGGTTGGACAACACATTGATGCATCGTCCAACCACTTTGTGTAAAGATAGCAACCTTACATAAGATATATTATCGTACTTATTCACGGAGAAACGCGTATGCGCTCGTTGCTGCTATGGCTCCGTCCGAAACGGCGGTCACAACCTGGCGTAAACGCTTGGAACGGATATCGCCGGCTGCGAATAAGCCGGGCGTGCGGGTGGCCATCGAATCGTCGGTGACAATGCCGCCGTCATGAGCCAGATCGACTAGATGCTCAACCAGCTCGGTATGCGGCAGCATCCCCGTAAAGACAAAGATGCCAAACGAGCCAGGTTCAAATGACTCGGTATGAGTCTCACCGGATGCATAGTCCTTAAAGGTGATCGTCGTTGGCATTGCTTCGCCCGAGAGCTCCACAATACTAGTTTGGTACCTAACTGTAATATTGTCCTTTTCGAGTACTTTCTGAACAACACCATCAGGCGCACGAAACTGGTCGCGGCGCAGCACGATGGTCACGCTGGTGGCAATGTCTGACAGGAACAGCGCCTCTTCGCATGCCGAATTACCACCACCGATTACAAAGACCTGTTTGCCGCGGAAGAACTTGCCGTCACATGTTGCGAAATATGAAACGCCACGACCGCGATACGTATCCTCGCCAGCGAAACCTGCCGGGCGCGGCGTGGCACCCATGCACGCAATGACGCTCTTGGCCGCAGTGTCACCCATATCATGATGGATGGTAAATTGAGCCACATCGGCATCGTAATCGACGCCTGTCACCATACTCCATTCAATCTGAGCTCCCAGGCCTTCTGCATGCTGTTGGAATCGCTCGCCAAGCTCAGCGCCACTCAAGAGCGGAATGCCCGGATAGTTCTCGATCTCATTGGTTGTGGCGATCTGCCCTCCCGACATGCCCTGCTCAATCACGGTCGTCGTCAGGTTGGCACGCGCAGCGTAAATGGCGGCAGCATAGCCCGCGGGG
>CATXML010000275.1 GCA_958372035.1 uncultured Collinsella sp.
GTTTTGCGCGCTCAAGCAGCTGTTTGTGACGGCAGCAGTCATCTCGCTCGAGACCACGGTGCTCTCGGCCCTGCCACTGGGCTTCAACAACCTGATGCACGGGTATTTCCGTACGCTTTGCGTGGGCTATGGCCTGTATGCCGTGGGCAATACGGTTATGCTCATCTTGCTGTACTTTACCGACTACAAGGGCGCCGTGCTTGCCTCCGGGCTGTTCGCGGGTGTGGCGGGGCTGGCGACCATCGTCTCGCTGTTCTTTCCGCAGCAGTTTTATGGCTTTGGCTTTTTGCTCGGCGCGGCGGTGTTTTTTATCGTGGCGCTGCTGCGGCTCGATACCTATACTGCCAACTTGCCGTATCGTATCCTGAGTCAACAGCCCATTGTGGCGACCGACAAGACGGGTCGCTTTACGGAGTTGGGCCGCTTGCTCGACCGTGCCGAACAGCGCTACGAGGAGCTGCGTTTAGAGGGCGAGCCGCATGGTGCGTTTGAGCGCATGGTGGTTCGCGTGTATCGCAATCGTTGGGGAGGTCCTGATGACCGATAGGATGATGTCTCGCCGTCGCCTGTTTGAGGCGGCTGCCGGTGCGCTGCTGCTTTCGGGCTGCTCGTCTCAGGACGAATCCTCGACAAAAAAGACCAAGAAGCAGGGCAAGATTAAAAAGGCCGATGCCTCGGGAGAGGCCAAGCACCTGCGCGATAAGGACGAGCTGTACGAGGTCTACGACGACTCGGGCATTGTGACCATGTACTTGACGGTCTCGCGCGGCAACAGCTCTGAGAATACCGATCATAGCTGGTCCGAGATCAATACGTATTCGGTCTACGACTATGCCGACATGGGCGTGACGCGCTATCAGGTTATGGGCCTGCTGCAGGCGGGTGACGAGGACGGTCCCGTTGCTGGCGAAGTGGGCTATGGCGAGGAAGCGCCCAATGCTACCGTGCAGGTGCGCGGCCAGACGTCGAGCATGAACTCGCAAAAGAATTACAAGGTAGAGCTCAAAAAGGGCAAGGGTACCTGGCGCCAGCAGCGCGCGATTGCGCTTAACAAGCACATGGGCGAGGGTATGCGTTTTCGTAACAAGATGGCTTATGACCTCATCCGTGGGATTCCCCAGATGATGGGCTTGCGCACGCAGTTTGTACATCTGTGGGTGTGCGACCAGACCGAACAGTCCAACGATACCTTTGAGGACTACGGTCTGTTTACACAGGTGGAGCAGCTCAACAAGACGGCGCTCAAGGCCCACGGTCTGGATAAGAGCGGGCATCTGTATAAGGTGAACAGCTTCGATTTCCATCGCTTCGAAGACACCATCAAGCTGGCGGATGACCCCGACTATAACCAGACGGCGTTTGAGGGCATGCTCGAGATTAAGGGCGACTCGGACCATACCAAGTTAATCGAGATGCTCGATGTGCTCAACGACGATACGCAAAAGATCGACGATGTGCTCGACACCTACTTCGATACCGAGAACCTGGTCTATTGGCTGGCGTTTCAGATTCTGACAGGCAACTGCGATACGCAGAACCGTAACTGTTATCTGTACAGCCCGCTCAACTCAAATACCTGGTACTTTTTGGATTGGGATAACGACGGCATGCTGCGCAAGCTTGAGCTGAGCCTGAAGGGGTTCTCGGATTATTCGAGCTGGGAGCGCGGCGTGAGCAACTACTGGGGCAACGTGCTGTTTAATCGCGCGTTGCGCAGCAAGTCGTTCCGTAGCGAACTCGATATCGCCGTGAAGGATCTGCGCTCGTACATGACCAAAGAGCGTCTGAGCAAGATGATCGAGCATTATCGCGAGGTGACGGAGCCGCTCGTCTTTGCTACGCCCGACCTGGAGAATTTGCCCGTGACTAAGGACCAATACGAGCAGATCGCCGCGGCGATTCCCTCCGAGATCGAGGAGAACTATAAGAGCTTTCGCGAGAGCTATAAAAAGCCCATGCCGTTCTACATTGGCGTGCCGCAGATCGATAACGGTAAGCTGCGCGTGAATTGGGACGCGTCGTACGACTTTAAGGCGCGCGACATTCGCTATACCGTGGAGCTGGCGCGTGATTACGCTATTACCGACGTGATCTTTAAAGCCGAGGACGTGCTGCTGCCCGAGGTGACCTGCGATGCGCCCGATGCCGGCCAGTATTTTGTGCGCGTGCGTGCTACCAACTCCGACGGCTATACGCAAGATGCGTTTGACTACTATGTGACCGACGATGGCAAACAGTACGGCATGAAGTGTTTTTACGTGCAAGACGGCGGTAAGGTCGTGGAGGACACGTATGAGGAGGGCTAGCGCGCTGCTTGAGCGCTTGGCGGCTCCGCCTACGCGTACCACGCAGGAGCGCTACCGCCACGAACTCAAGTACCTCATTAACGAGGGCGAGCACGCCGCGCTTGCCTGTCGCATGGCGCCGGCGTTTAAGCTGGACAAGCATGCGCAGGCGGGCGGTTACACCATTCGCAGCCTGTACTTTGACGACTACTGTAACTCGGCCTACGAGGAAAAAGACGCCGGTATTCTCATGCGCAAAAAGTATCGCGTGCGCATCTATAACGGTGGCGACAAGGTGATTAAGCTCGAGCGCAAAAAGAAGTACGGTAGC
>CATXML010000276.1 GCA_958372035.1 uncultured Collinsella sp.
TGGCACCATGGCCGCCATCACCGATGATCAGGTCGCATCTGCCGCCGCCCCGACGGGCACGCGCTTTGCCACCTCGTCTTCCTACGGTAGCGGCAGTCATTCCGTCGGCTCGCGCATGCGCCGTCGCCTGCTCGACACGCCTGAATCCGGCGTGCTCGGCCGCGTCGCGCTCGCCAACCGTCTAACCCGTGCGGTGCTCGCCTTTACGGCGCTGTTCGCCATCCTTATCGGCAACCTCACCTATGTCCAGGTCATTAAGGCCAAGGACTATCAGGACATGCCGACCAACAACCACACCATCGCCCGCTCCAAGTACATCCAGCGTGGCTCCATCATCACGTCCGACGGCGTGACGCTAGCCGAGTCGCTGCAGCAGGAGGACGGCACCTACGCCCGTTCCTACCCCAACGGCAACATGGCCGCGCACGTGGTGGGCTACGTGAGTCAGCAATACGGCACCGCCGGCATCGAGAGCGTCATGAACGATACGCTCACCGGCTCCAAGGATTACTCCAGCTGGAACAACGCCATCGCGTCGCTCGCGGGGCAGACCCAGCCGGGCAATACCGCCAAGCTCACCATCGACTCGCGCATCCAGACGGCTGCCGAGCAGGCGCTCAAGGGCTTTAAGGGCGCTGTGGTGGTCATGGATCCGCGCACCGGTGCGGTCCTTGCGTGCGCGAGCTCGCCCACCTACGACAACACCAACATCGATGCGCTGCTCCAGTCGGGCGGCGGCGAGGACGGCTCCATGTACGACCGTGCCATGGACGCGCTGTACACCCCGGGCTCGACCTTTAAGGTCGTCACACTCTCCGCGGCGCTCGAAACCGGCACCGCCAGCCTTACCAGCACGTACCAGGCGCCTGGCTCCATGGACATCGGCAACGCGCCGGTCACCAACTATGCCAACGAGAGCTACGGCACCATCAGCCTGCAGCAGGCCTTCGCCGTGTCGTCCAACGTCGTCTTTGGCCAGGTGGCCAACGAGATTGGCGCCAGCTCGCTCGTCCAGTTTGCCAACGCCTTTGGCTACGGCCAAAAGCTCGGTCAGGATCTGACCACCGCAGCTTCCATCATGGCCGACCCGTCGCTTATGACCGAGTGGGAGACCGCTTGGGCAGGCGCCGGCCAGCCCGTCGGCATGGACCACACGCCTGGCCCGCAGACCACCGTCATGCAGAATTGCGTGATCGCTGCCGCTATCGCCAACAGCGGCGTGGTCATGGACCCGTTCTTTGTGTCCCAGATACTCGCCCCGGACGGAACCGTGGTCAAGACCACGCAGTCCCGCTCGCTGGGCCAGGCTGTCAGCTCTGCCACGGCCGACCAGGTCAAGCAGGCCATGCTCGCCGTCGTCCAGTCCGGTACCGGCACCGATGCCCAGATTCCGGGCGTCAAGGTTGCCGGCAAGACCGGTTCGGCCGAGACCGGCGGCACCAACGTCAACTCTATGTTTGTTGGCTTTGCACCTTACGATTCACCCACGGTTGCCATCTCGGTAGCCCTGGAGGATTACGACAAACACGACGTCAAGGCGGCCAAGATTGCCGGCATCGTCCTGACCGCGGCGCTCGCCGCACAGGGAGCGTGATGCCCATGATCAAAGCGGATACTTATGGCGCGCCGCGGCCGATGAGCTAGCGGCAACGCGCCACACGGCCCCAGCGGCCACACATCTGGTACTACACACATCGTTGAGCGAATAGTTATGTTAGGAGCAGGAATGGAACAGAGGGTCCTCGGGGGAAGATACCTCCTCAAGGATAAGGTGGGAACGGGCGGTATGGCGACCGTCTTCCGTGCACAGGATCAGGTCCTCGACCGCACGGTTGCCGTCAAGATCATGCTGCCGCAGTATGCCGGCGACGCCACCTTCGCCGCCCGCTTTAAACAGGAGGCTCAGGCAGCTGCCGGCCTGTCCTCCCCCTATATCGTGGGCGTCTACGACTGGGGCAAGGACGGCGACACCTATTACATCGTCATGGAGTACCTGCGCGGTACCGACCTTAAGAGCGGCATCAAGAGCCACGGCGCCCTCGATCCCAAGAAGGTCGCGCAGATCGGCTCGCAGATCAGCTCCGCACTTTCGGTCGCACACAAGCACGAGATCATCCACCGCGACATTAAGCCGCAAAACATCATGGTGCTACCCGACGGCAACATCAAGGTAATGGATTTTGGCATCGCACGCGCCAAGAACAGCCACCTCACGCAGGATAACAACGTTCTGGGCACCGCCCACTATGTAAGCCCCGAGCAGACCCGCGGCCAGGACCTCGGCCCCACCTCGGATATCTACTCGCTGGGCGTCGTGATGTACGAGTGCGCCACCGGCCGCGTGCCCTTTGACGGCGACGACGCCATCTCGGTCGCGCTCAAGCAGGTCAACGAGCTCCCCATCCCGCCGAGCCAGATCAACTCCGGCGTCGATGCCGACCTTGAGCGCATCATCCTCAAGTGCATGGAGAAGGACCCGGCAAACCGCTTCCAGACAGCCGACGAGCTGCGCCAGGTGCTCAACAGCTACCTGTCGGGCCGTGCCGTCAACATCTCGGAGCCCACGCGCATCATCGGTGCACCCGGTGAACTGGGCGCCACCAAGACT
>CATXML010000277.1 GCA_958372035.1 uncultured Collinsella sp.
AGACTATCAAGACGCTCACCGATGAGCTCAACCGCATTGGCCTGGAGGGCTTTCAGATCAACGGCCGTTCCAAGCACTATTGGTCTATCTATCAAAAGATGAAGCGCAAGGGCAAGGAGTTCTCCGAGATTTACGACCTGGTGGCGCTGCGCGTCATCACTCATTCGGTGCGCGATTGCTATTCCACGCTTGGTGCCGTGCATACCTTGTGGCATCCCATGCCCGGTCGTTTTAAAGACTATATCGCCATGCCCAAGGTCAATAACTACCAGTCGCTCCACACGACGGTTATCGGCCCCACGGCTCGTCCGCTCGAGATTCAGATTCGAACCTACGAGATGCATGAGCAGGCCGAGTACGGCATTGCCGCCCACTGGCTCTATAAGAAGTCGGGCGGATCGTCTGCGTCTAAGACCAATGACGCACAGCGTCTGGACGATCAGATTAACTGGCTCAAACATTCGCTCGATTGGGCTGCGTCTGATGAGATTACCGACGCCAAGGAATACCTGCACTCGCTGAAGGTTGACTTGTTTGACCAGGAGATTTTTGTCTTTACGCCCAAGGGTGAGGTCATGGCGCTTCGTGCCGGCTCTACGCCGCTCGACTTTGCCTACGCCGTTCATACCGAGGTCGGCAACCACTGCGTCGGCGCCAAGATTAACGGTGCGGTGGCGCCGCTCACGCACGAAATCAAGACGGGCGACCGTGTCGAGATTCTGACCAACAAGAGTTCCAAGCCGTCGCGTGATTGGCTCAAGATCGTCAAGACGCCTTCCGCCAAGTCAAAGATCCGCCGTTACTTCGCCGCCGCGACCAAAGACGATGACGCTGCTGCCGGCCGCGATATACTGGCCAAGGACCTGCGCAAGCGCGGGTATGGCATCTCTACGCCGCGATCCACGCGTGCGCTCAACGCCGTGGCGGAGCAGTTTAACTACAAGCAGCTCGAGGACCTGTTCGCAGCCGTTGGGGCGGGCAAAGTCGCCCCGCGTGCCGTGGGCAATAAGGTCGAGCAAATCTTGGATCCCAAGCCCGAGGAACAGCTCACCAAGGCCGAGGCTATCGCCGAGGTCGTGAAGCAGCCCGCTCGCGGCTCCAACCGCAAGCCGCAAAAGCGCGGCAAGAGCGCCAGTAACGGCATTATCGTCAAGGGCGAGAGCAACAGCGGTCTGCTGGTCCGTTTGGCGCATTGCTGCAATCCGGTGACGGGCGACGACATCGTCGGCTTCATCACGCGCGGCCGCGGCGTTTCGGTGCATCGCGCCAACTGCCCCAATGTCAAGGGTCTTATGGAGCATCCCGAGCGCATGATCGAAGTGGAGTGGGACGGCGCTGCCGACACCCTCTTCCAGGTCGAGATCGTGGTCGAGTGCCTGGATCGCATGGGCCTGCTCAAGGATGTCACCATTGCCATTGGCGATGCGGGCGGCAATATCCTTTCCGCCGCCACGTCGACCAACCGCGAGGGTATTGCAACCCTGCGCTTTATGGTCGAGATCTCGGACGCGAGCGGTCTGGATCCGCTGCTGGCCTCCATCAGCAGCGTTGACTCGGTTTACGACGCGCGCCGCCTGATGCCCGGCGAGGGTGGAGCCCAGCTTAAGCGCCGCGTTTAGTCGCGACGAACGTTCCACATTATCGATATTCGCTACACTCGAGGCATCGTTTGATGCCTCGAGTTCTATAGAGAGGAGAGGGACATGAGTGCTGTGTCCTTGGATGTAACTCCCAAGGGATCGGTCGAGATCGAGACGCTCGTAAACGGTCCCATTCAGACCAATAGCTATGCTGTTATTTCGGGCAATGTGTGCGTGATTATCGACCCCGCATGGGAAGGCGAGCGCCTGGTGGAGCATATTCGAGCCGAGCATCCCGGCGTACGCGTGCTTGGCACCGTATGCACTCATGGCCATGCCGATCATGTTGGTGGTGTTGCCGGCGTGCGAACCACCGTTGGCGAGGACTGCCAGTATGAGCTGTGTGCTAAGGATGTGGCGGTGCCGCATGCGAACATCGAGGAACAACGAGCTATGTGGGGCATTGAGACGCCTGACCCCGGGGAGCCGACGCGCCTGCTCGCCGAGGGCGACACCATTGAGCTGGGTGACATTTGCCTGCAGGTTATCGAGACACCCGGGCATACGCCGGGCGGTATCGTCTTGTTTGCTGCCACCGAGCAGGGGAACATTGCCTTTGTGGGCGACACGCTATTCCCGGGCAGCCACGGCCGCACCGATCTTGCCGGTGGCGATGAGGCAGCGATTCTGCGCTCGCTCTCCAAGCTCGCCCGGCTTCTCCCACCCGATACCGTTTGCCTAACCGGCCATGGCGATTCGACCACCATGGCACGCGAGCTCATGCAGAACCCTTTCATGCAGATGTAGCTTAATAGTCGGCTTTTGAAGCACGAGAAGCGTCCAAACGTCAAGCTATTTTTCCCCAACGGGCCGATTCCGTAGGGCAAACGGTCAAAAAAGTCTGTTTGGACGATATTCGTGAACAAACGAACGTTTATGCTCGGGTGCGCCGTGGTAAAATCTCAGGCGTTATCGGAGCAACCTTACAGGAGGTTTCTTTTATGATCGTCAACGCAGCAG
>CATXML010000278.1 GCA_958372035.1 uncultured Collinsella sp.
GCCAGCGCCTGGTCGACGTCACCCGTGCCAGCGTGGAGGCGGGTCTGGCAGCCGTCAAGCCATGGCTACCGCTCTCCGTTATGGCCGAGGCAGTACAAAAGACCGTCGAGGACGCCGGCTTTAGCGTGGTGCGCGAGTACGGCGGACACGGCATCGGTAAGGAGTTCCACGAGGACCCGTTTGTGGGCTTTACCACCGAGGCGCCCGATGTGGACACCATCATGGTGCCGGGCATGGTCTTTACCATCGAGCCCATGGTCAACGCCGGAGCGCCCGACATCAAGATCAGCAAGGGCGACGGCTGGTGCGTGCGCACCAAGGACGGCAGCGATTCGGCCCAGTGCGAGGTACAGCTCGTGGTGACCGAGGACGGCTACGAGCTGCTGAGCTGGTAGCCGTGGATGCGCCGGGCTTCACGATGGATATGTTAACCATCGCGAAGCCCGGCGTTTTTATAGCGTTTTGCCTGATAAAACCCGCCAAAATAAACCTGTCCCTTTTTGGCGGGTCCAGCGGAAAGGACTACTTGTGAACATCTTGGTTTTGCTGCCCGTCAACGACCACCATCGCGCAATTCTTGAGTCGAGCGCTCCGGGCGAGGACTTTATCTACACGAGCGCCGACGCTATCACGCGCGAACAAGTCGCCAACGCCGACGTGATCTTGGGCAACATCGACTCTGACATGCTCACGGCATGCGAGCATCTCCAGCTGCTGCAATTGCAGACCGCCGGCTATGACGACTACCTTGCCGCCGGCACCGTGCCAGCCGACGCCAAACTGTCTTGCTCGGTGGGCGCCTACGGCCAGGCCGTGAGCGAGCACATGTTTGCCATGGTCCTTTCCATGATGAAGCGCCTGCCCGGCTACCACGACTTGCAGCGCGAGCATCGCTGGGAGGACTTGGGCCCGGTCACCTCGCTCAAAAATGCCAATGTGCTGGTGCTGGGCGCGGGCGACATTGGCGGTCACTTCGCCACGCTCTGCCGCAACATGGGCGCGCACGTCCGCGGCATCAAGCGTCATCCGCTCGTCTACCCCATTGTATTTGAGGACATGGACGGCATGGACGCCCTGTCCGAGCGCCTGGCCGAGGCTGATATCGTCGCATCCTTTATGCCCAGCACGCCCGAGACCCGCGGTCTTGCGAATGCCGAGTTCTTCGCCGCGATGAAGCCGGGTGCCTTCTTTGCCAACGGCGGCCGCGGTGACCTTGTGGTTGCCGACGACCTGGTTGCAGCACTCGAGTCCGGACACCTTGCCGGCGCCGCGGTCGATGTCACCGACCCCGAGCCGCTGCCCGCGGCAAGCCCCCTGTGGGATGCGCCCAACATGCTCATCACGCCGCATATCTCGGGCTGGTTCCACCTAGACGCCACGCTCAATAACGTGGTCGACATCGCCGCGGAGAACCTTCGTCATCTTCAGGCTGGCGAGACGCTTCGCTGCTGGATCGAACACTAGGGTTCCGGCGTTCTACCTGCGGGGTCTAGAGCTATTTGAGCGTTGCCAAGTAGTTTCTTGCGTTTTCGACGTTCATTGCTGCGACGGGTGCGTGTGAACAGAGCTTGACATCGTTGGTGACCAGGAGATCTGCTTGAGCACGTATTGCTGCCGCAATGATTAAATCGTCTTCGTAATCGCTATGGAGTTCACGCTGCCTGCTCGCCATCCATATATCGCTCAGGTCACAGGGCACTGGCGTGGCAAGCTGCGACAGCACGCTAAGACAATCCCATGCAAGCGAAGTCGCCGCCGCAGCGGCATACGGGGAAAGCGAACCGTGCTCTCGCCGATACCATGCCTTATGTTCGCTTGAAATCAAATAGAACAGGTCTTTGGACGATGTCGCCGCATACAGCAAATCTACCTGCGCCGTGCACGCATCGCGTAAAAACTCAATCGCCACCGAACGACCACGTCGTGAGGGAATGAAGTAATCGAGCCATACGTTGGTGTCGACCAAGATGCGCTTTGGAGTCTCACTCATAGAGCCAGCTCATCTCCTCGCCATAGCGATCCGCATAGGCATTCCGTTTGAGCTCTTCGTCGTCCGATGGCTGAGCCTTGGCCATATCGATTCCCGACTCACGGCAAGCAGCAGCGAACAGCTCCGATCCTTGGTCGATGAGTTCGAGTTTGCGCTTGGCGGCCTTTTCGCGCTCGCGCTGTTCCGTCCGGGCACGACTGGGCAGCAGGATATCCTCGAGCACACCGGGGCGATCGGCCAGCGACGCTGCAAGCTGCCAGAGCGCTCGCACCGCTTGGCTCGGCGTCATACCGGCCCTAGAGAGAGCGGCGTCCCCACTTCTTTTAAGATCGGCATCGAGTCGTACGTTGATCTGAGCGGCTGTTGTGGTCATGACCCCTCCTTAATACTTCAAAACTATCATAAAACTCTATGGTAGATACGTAAAGCATGTATAGCATGTATAGCATTTATAAGCATTAGCCGTACTCTGTACACAAAAATCCGCCGAGGCACACTGCGCCTCGGCGGCCACGTATCACCGATCTAGTTCGGTTTCACCCCTTGCATTCGCCCAGATAAAACCTACCAAAATTAACATCCCCTTTTGGTAGGTTTTAGAGCTCCACG
>CATXML010000279.1 GCA_958372035.1 uncultured Collinsella sp.
GTGCTGGTCACATCCGATCCGCCGCAATCTCTCGCACGCGTATCGAGCAACGGCATGTCCAGCACAACGATGGCCGCACCAAGTTCCTTGGTTATACGACGCCATTCCTCGAGTATCTCGCTGTAGTTTCGACCCAGCCGATCGATGGAAAGCACCACCAACACGTCACCGGAAGCCAAGGCATGAAGCAATTCCCGATACCGTGGGCGATCAAAGTCCTTGCCGCTCGCACGGTCGGCAAAAACATTCGCCGGCTCAACGCCATAGGCGCTCAGCGCATCCAACTGGCGATTCAAATTTTGATCACGCGTGCTCACCCGCGCATACCCATATACCGTTGCCACAACATCCCCGCTTTCTCGTAAACCCGCCAAAAAGGGACAGGCTTGTTTTGGTAGGTCCTATCTCCCAAAAGCATATGAAGAAGCGGCCGAGCTCATGGCAGGGCAATCAAGAGACACGCAAAGAGGGCGGCCCCGAAAGACCGCCCTGTCCGCTTTGCCGATACTCACTCCGTACCGGTTAATGAATGAGCTTAAAGTCCAAATGTCCGCGAGTAGTGTTGACACGCGAGACCTCGATAATCACGCGCTGCCCCAACTCAAAACGGCGTCCCGTGTCGGCACCCGTCAATGTGAGCGCGTCCTCGTCAAACTCAAACCACTCGTTACCCAAGCTCTTAATGGAAACCAGGCCCTCGACCTGCGTCAGATCGAGACGCACGAATAGTCCCATGCTGCTGACCCACGAGACCGTTCCGGCATAGCGCTCGCCCAGGCGGTCCTCGTAGTACTGAGCAATCTTGATTTTTTGCGTCGCATGGCTGGCAGCGTCGGCCGCACGCTCGGCGTCGCTGCACGCGCGGCAGATTTGCGGCAGGATGCGCGGAAGCGACTCTCTGCCTTTTCCGATCAGCCTCGGCGTACGCACCAAGGCGTCTTTTCCACCCAGCTGCTCGTATGCCAGCTGCAGCTTGAGCACGCGATGCACCACCAGATCGGGGTAACGGCGAATGGGGCTCGTAAAGTGGCAGTAGCACGGCGCGGCGAGCGCAAAGTGACCCTCGTTGCGCGGCTTGTACAACGCTCGCTGCATGCTGCGCAGAAGAAGGGTGTTGACGAGCGGCGCGTTAGCCGTACCGGCAGCGGCGTCAACCGTCGCCTGCAACTCGTCGGGACTTCCCAGGGCAATGCCCGCCGCACGGCGATCATCGATGATGCCGAGCTGCGTCAGCGCCACAGCAGCACCGTGTAGGCTGTCGGGGCTGGGGTCATCATGCACACGATAGCACGCCTCGATATCGCGGTCGGCCAGCCACTCGGCCACGCACTCGTTAGCCAGCAGCATTGCCTCCTCGATAAGCGAGGTTGCGCAGGAACGCTCGCGTGCCACAATCTGCACAGGCACGCCGTCCTCATCCAGCAGCGCGCGAATCTCGGCCGTATCAAAGTCGACCGAACCGCGTGCGCGACGTATGCGACGCCGAAGCTCCGCGAGTTCGTTTGCGGCGACCAGGAAATCGGCCAGGTCAACGTTACAGCTGTGAGCAGTGTCCTCGCACGCAAGCCCGCGCTCAAGCGCTTTTTCGCGCGAGGCTTCGGCCACAGCGACATCCTCCGCAGCGCCCTCCAACACGGAATACTCAACTGCGCCGGCACGCACCAGCAGCGCCTCGGCACCGTCATAGTCCATACGCACACGCGAGCGAATCACACTGGGATAGGGATCATAATGACGCACACGGCCCTGCGCGTCGAGCTCGATGTCGACGGTAAACGCCAGGCGATCCTCATCGGGACGAAGCGAGCACAGGTCATTAGACAGGCGCTCGGGCAGCATGGGAAGCACACGGTCGGCAAGGTAGACCGACGTCGTGCGATGGCGGGCCTCCAGGTCGATATGTCCGTCCCAGGCAACATAGTGCGAAACGTCAGCGATATGCACGCCCAGCTTATAGCCGCCCTCGGGCGTGCGCTCGAGCGAGATGGCATCGTCAAAGTCGCGCGCATCAACCGGGTCGATGGTGATGACAAAGCGATCGCGCAGGTCACGGCGAAGCGGGTCTTTAAGCGCTGCAGTCACATCGAGCGAAAGCGCCTCTGCCTCTGCCAGAGCCGCCTCGGGATAGCCGTCGGTATAGCCATAGCGCGCCATAACATATTGGACGCCCAGATCGGGCGCATCGTCGCCGCCAATGCGGCGATCGATCGTCACCGTGCCCGACTCCAAGCGCGTCGGGTAGGTCAGAATACGCGCGACGACGACATCGCCAGGGCGCACGCCCAGGCGCTCCGCCAAATTGTCCTCAGGCAAAATAAAGAAATCGGCTTTGAGACGCGAATCGAGCGGTTCGATCACACCAAGCGGGCCGGCCGTCTGATACGTACCCACCACGCTGATGGCGGCACGCTCGATGACGCCCTCGATCACGGCGCGACGATCCCCGCGCGGTCCCGCCTTGATGCTTACGGCCACGGTATCGCCGTCCATAATCTCACGCTTACCGCGACCCATGACCTTGTAATCGCCGTTGTCGGTCACGACATAAGCGCTGTGCTCATGGAGCTGAACGCGGCCAGTCATGCTCGGGCGACGCTC
>CATXML010000280.1 GCA_958372035.1 uncultured Collinsella sp.
CCTCGGAATAGCGGCGACCCTCCATGATACGACCGGTGAACTCGTCGACGATCTTGACCTCGCCGTTGGTGACCACGTACTGCTTGTCGCGGTGGAACATGTACTGGGCCTTCAGCGCCTGCTGCAGGTGGTTGACCAGCTGGCCGGAGAGATCGGCATAGATGTCATCGATACCCAGGCGGCGCTCAATCTTCTTAAGACCGCGCTCGGTGGCGGCGATGGTGTGCTTGGCCTCGTCCATGACGAAGTCGCCCGTGGGCTCCACGTCCTCGGTGGCGGTGAGCATGTCGTGCGAGACGTCCTCACCGCGCTCAAGGCCGCGCACGGCGCGCGCGAAGTCCTTGTAAGTGCTGGCGGACTTGGTGCCGGCGCCCGAGATGATGAGCGGCGTTCTGGCCTCGTCGATCAGGATGGAGTCGACCTCGTCGACGATGGCGTAGCTGTGGCCGCGCTGAACACGCTGCTCGGGGCGGGTAACCATGTTGTCGCGCAGATAATCGAAACCGAACTCGGAGTTGGTGCCGTACGTGACGTCGGCCTGGTAGGCTGGGCGCTTCAGCTCGAGCGGCATGTTGTTCTGCAGCAGACCGACGGTCATGCCCAGATACTTGTAGATGCGACCCATCCACTCGGAGTCGCGCTTGGCCAGGTAGTCGTTGACGGTGACGACGTGCACGCCCTTACCGGCGATAGCGTTGAGATAGCCGGCCAGCGTGGAGACCAGGGTCTTGCCTTCGCCGGTCTTCATCTCGGCGATATGCCCCTCGTGCAGTGCCATGGCGCCAATGAGCTGCACGTCAAAGTGACGCATGCCCGTGATGCGCTTGGAAGCCTCACGCACGGTGGCAAAAGCCTCGGGGAGCATGTCGTCGAGCGACTCGCCGTTGGCGTAACGCTCACGGAACTTATCGGTCTGGGCGCGGAGCTCTTCCTCGGTCATCTTCTCAAACTGGGGCTCAAGACCGTTGATCTGATCGACGATCTTGTAGTAGCGCTTAAGGTCCTTATCGGATCCAAAGGACAGCAGCTTTGACATGAATCCCATGTGGTTTTCCTTTTTGGCCATCGCCCACGCCATGCAGCCTCGGGCGAGTTAAACACAGATAAATGTACTTTAGCCAAACAGGACGCGGCCTATACGGTCGACCTCGACCGCCACGTAATAACTACGACCCGACCGACCTGCCAAAAAGGGACTGGTTTATTTTGGCAGGTTTTATCTGGGAAAACGCCGTCACTCTGCCATTTGGTGCAAACCAACCTGTCCCCTTCGCACCAATCTGGTGCAATGGGGACGAGCTAGCTTGCACCAATAAAAAGAAAAGGGCCGCGCACCCGAACGGATGCACGGCCCTTATGCCATGAATGCGAGCGATTCCGCGGCGAGCTATTTACTCAGCAGCCTCGGTGGTCTCGGCCTCGGCAGCGGCCTCCTCGACGGGAGCCTCTGCGGGAGCCTCGGCGGCCTGCTTGGCAGCCTCCTCGGCAAACTTAGCGGCACGCTTAGCCTTCTCGGCAGCCTTAGCCTCAGCGGCGGCCTTGCGAGCAGCCTCGGCCTCAGCAGCCTTGGCGGCCTTGGCAGCCTTGGCCTCCTCAGCCTTCTTGAGCTGGGCGGCAGCGGCGCCACCGAACTTGTCGGCGAAGCGCTGGACGCGTCCACCGGTGTCGACGAACTTCTGCTGGCCGGTGTAGAACGGGTGGCACTCGTTGCAAAGCTCGACCTTCATCTCGGACACGGTAGCGTGCGTCTTGAAGGTGTTGCCGCAGGAGCACGTCACCGTGCACTCGACATACTGGGGATGGATACCCTGCTTCATGGTAGGACTCCTTATTGGTCAGGCGCTGGTTACCGATCAGCGCATAAGGCGTCTTGGTTTCCGACCAAGACAACAAACTCGGCTATGGTACCACGGCGCCGCGCGTCCCACAAAAGGTTCACGGTCTTTTCGGAACGACACGAATCTGACCCATCGAAACACATCTCCACCGTTCCTTCAACTGGGAAAATGCCGTCCCCGGGGCCTGAGAAGGGCCCCGGGGACGTTCGACTGACTGCGGGAACGGCCTTTCCGCTCAATGTGTTCGGCTGAGATCGGAAATCAACCAAACTGAACTAGGTTCAGTTGACATGGTTAAAAACGAGGGGCGACGCTTTTGCGTCACCCCTCGTCCCGGCCGGTTGCTTTAGTTGTACACACGGTAGTTACACTTGAACTGGGTTATGTGTCCATAGTTGGAGCGGTACCAACCCGACGTATAGCTGATTGCCTCTGCGCCTAGATAGTCGTAGCCCTTGTTGTAGCGAAGCTGACGGTAGGTCGTGTCGTACTCTGCTACGTAAAACGTGTCTCCAGAGAAGGCTTTGTACCGGTCTTTAACCGTCGAAGCCATGTACGCGGGTTCGACATCGCCTTTCTCTCCGTTGAGCGCATAGACGGGTGCCGCGATTCCGCATAAAGCCGTTGCCACGAGGATGGCGTAGACAGCCATGCGCGACGCATTGGACTTCAGCTGTTCAAATAGTTTCATGTCATTCATCTCCCTCGTATGTATCGAGGTATTCCTGCTTGAGCGTCTGCGAGGACGACTCGAT
>CATXML010000281.1 GCA_958372035.1 uncultured Collinsella sp.
GACGGGGTGCACGATGATACGGAAGCAATTCAAGCGGCAATTGCCACGCGTAAATCCGTTTTCTTCCCTACTCCTATAACGTTTTATAACGTTACTGACGAGATTGGACCGAAGTGGCCCGGGCAAAGGTTGTTTGCAGATTCTAAGATCCGAGGGATGATTCGCAATGTGACTAATGATCGTCACCTTGCGATTATCGGAGATCCTTTGAGGCCTGACGGTGCGGCACCTCAGGCTGGATTGGTTAACCTTGGCTTCTATGGCAACCAGAGTTCCAAGGGCGGCATTGTTCTGGCCACGAACTTGAATGCAGGGAACTCCGAGTGGAGTGACGCGAGTAAAGACTGTGTGATCGAGCACTGTTCTGTGGATCACGTCGGCGGCGGCTGGGCGCTAGAAGTCTATTCATGGTGCAACACTATTTCGGACTTTACATGCTATGAAGGTAACCTTAAGGGGTGCTTGTATGCAGATAGCGCAAACCAGAACACCTCGTTGGGGTTGTATTTAACCGGTTGCACGGAGCAGTCGCTGCAAATCGGCGGCGAAGGCTCGCAACGAAGAAATAGAGGGAATCTGTTTGCCGGCGTAGTGGTTCAACAGAGTGGTGGGTCTACTGGAAGTGTGACGGTCGCTGATGCGGATAACACGGTTATTACGGGGCTTTATTCAGAGAATAACAGGTCGTCGCCTTGTGTTGTACGTGTTGACGCTAGTGCGACGGGAACCTGCATTAACGGTGTGTCTCACCTTTCTGGCGGGGCAATAGTTATTCAAAACGAAGGTAAGAATACAACCGTAACTAGTGTTGTGTCTTCGAATGTCACTGGGGCAATTGTTGAAAATAGAGGCAATGGCTCGATAGTTTCGCATTCAATTGAGTGGTTACCTGACGTTGAGCCGACGGGTGTCAAATTTTCAGATAGAAGCACAGCTAAAAAAGGTGTTTATTTTGACGCCGATGGCTTCGGAGATATGCGAATTCGTAGCTATGCCCCCTCGATTGAATTCGATGATATGTCGGCTTCTCAAAAGAAGCTAAGAATAAAGGTCGATCAAGGGGTGATGCGTGCAGAGTACGACGCAGCAGGCGACGGCAAATACGCACAGCTACTGTTTGCCATAAATTCGGCTGTTCCTGAGATGAACATTGATGGAATGGTTCGCCCGAATACTGACGGTTCGAGAAACCTAGGTACAGGATCTCGTCGGTGGGCGAATGTTTATGCGTCCACTGGGACGATCAACACGTCAGACGAACGCGAGAAGACTGCTGTGGCCTCTCCAGACGATGCGCTCATGCGTGCTTGGTCCAAGGTCAACTTCAAGGTCTTCCAGTTCAAAGATGCAGTTGAGAAGAAGGGTGCTGACGCTCGACTCCATGTCGGCGTTATTGCTCAGCAGGTCATCGAGGCTTTCAAGTCCGAAGGACTGGATGTGACTCGATATGGTCTCCTCTGCTACGACAAATGGGAGGACGAGTACGAGGACATAGAGGTAATCGATCAAGTTGAAGTCGCGGACGAAGAAGGCAACATTGTTACGCCTGCCAAGACGCACATTGAGCATCGTCTCGTGACTCCTGCGGGCGATCGTTACGGCATCCGCTACGAAGAAGCGCTCGCTCTTGAGTGCACTTACCTCCGGTGGGAACTTAAACAGATTAAACAAAACCAGTGGTGCGCGTGATGAATAAAGAATACCTACATGGCCACGCCTTCGTGAAGAAGAGCAAGGGCAAGATTCAAATCTTCGAGACGCCTTATGGCCTTGGCGACTTCGTACCTGTGCTGGCCGACGGCACGACGAAGCCGCGCATGCTGAAGGACAGGTTCGCGGATGTTGTGAACGTCAAAGACTTCGGAGCGAAGGGCGACGGGGTGCATGACGATACAAAGGCTATCCAAGCTGCTTTTGCCAGTGGCAAAAATGTTTACATCCCAATGGGAGTTTACGTCTGTACTGGTGAGCTTGAGCTAGTGACACCTGGCCAAAAAGTTTATGGCGCAGGTATGGGCATGGGATACAGATTCCCTGGTGCGTGGAGTTCCACGCATTGGTCCGATGTCTCTACTATCTTGATGAAAGGTGAGGGACAAAAGCGTCTTCGTACTCGAATTAAGTCTCGTCAAACAGTTGTCGAGTTGGGTGACGATCCTTTAAGCGTTGCTATCAATATCCAAGCTGAAGGTGTTGTGCTCGAGGATTTCTGTGTTAGATTGGATGTTGAGGTCTCTGAAGAGGCACTTGAAGCCTGCGCTTCGTGGACTAGAACTCCAGAACAGCAGGCTTTGGTCGAACAGGAAAGAACGAACCTTGGTGCTGATTGGGACGTTGGTATCTTCAGCGGCTCTCGTACTTGGGGCGTATACGACCGAGTTGCTGTGGTTGGATACTTCCGTCAGGCGGGCTTTTGGATGGACTTCACGCAAGATCCGAATCTTCCGCGATTTAACGACCTAACTGGTAATCCCTACCCTCAGTCGAATGTGCCTAACGGAAACGATGGCCACAACTTCTTTAGCTGCTATACCTTCGGCGCACGTTGGGGGCTTGTGTGGCGTGGACCTGACT
>CATXML010000282.1 GCA_958372035.1 uncultured Collinsella sp.
CCATGCGCTGGGCCCAAACAAAAACGGTCCCCTTGCGAGGACCGTTTCCAATTCAATGGTGGGCGATGAGGGATTCGAACCCCCAGCCTTGTGCGTGTAAAGCACCTGCGCTAACCGTTGCGCCAATCGCCCGTGCGGAGAGAGTATAGCAAAACAATCGCCTCATTCATCTCATATCCATTAAAGGTAACCGGCGCGTGTCGGCGCGGAGCTGATTCAGTTGAGATTGCCTGAACATTCCGCCCCTCTTTACGCCCTCGGGTATACTCAAAAGCTACTGATTCGATTTGATACCCAGCAACAGCAGAGGGGATAGTATATGTGCGGTTTTGTCGGTTTTGTCGGTGGGACGGATAACCAATCCGAGGTGCTCACCAAGATGATGGACCGCATCGTCCATCGTGGTCCCGACATGGGCGGCCAGTTTATCGACGGCCGCGTTGCCCTCGGCTTCCGCCGCTTGTCGATCCTCGACCTGACCGAGGCCGGCGCTCAGCCCATGGCCAATGAGGACGGTAGCGTCGTCATTGTCTTCAACGGCGAGATCTACAACTTCCAAGAACTCCGTTCCGAGCTCGAGGCCAAGGGCTATAAGTTCCACTGTGGAGCCGACACCGAGAGCCTCCTGCACGGCTACGAGGAGTGGGGCGAGGCCGTACTCGATCGCCTGCGCGGCATGTACGCCTTCGTCATCTGGGACAAGAAGAAGAACAAGCTTTTTGGCGCCCGCGACATCTTTGGCATCAAGCCGCTCTACTACTATCCCATGGCCGATGCGGGCGACGGCGCGCCGGGCGTGCTCTTTGGCTCCGAAATCAAGAGCTTCCTGGACTACCCGCACTTCCACAAGGCGGTCAACAAAAAGGCCCTGCGTCCGTACATGACGCTGCAGTATTCGGCAACCGAGGAGACCTTCTTCGAGGGTGTCTACAAGCTGCCGCCGGCGCATTACTTTACCGTAGACATCCCGACCGGCAAGATGAACATCGAGCGCTACTGGGATTGCGATTACTCTGCCGTCGAGAAGCCGTTCGAGGAGTACGTCGACGAGCTGGATGAGGTCGTGCACGAGAGCGTCGAGGCCCATCGCATCGCCGACGTTAAGGTCGCGTCGTTCCTCTCCGGCGGCGTCGACTCCAGCTACATCGCCGCTTGCCTCATGCCCGACAAGACCTTCTCGGTGGGCTTTGACTACAAGAACTTCAACGAGACCAACTACGCCAAGGAACTTTCTGACAAGCTCGGCGTCGAGAATGTCCGCAAGATGATAACCGCCGACGAGTTCTTCGGTGCGCTCGAGGACATCCAGTATCACATGGACGAGCCGCAGTCCAACCTGTCTTCCGTGCCGCTGTGGTTCTTGGCCGAGATGGCCCGCAAGGACGTCACCGTCGTGCTTTCGGGCGAAGGCGCCGACGAGCTCTTTGGCGGCTACGCCTACTACGAGGACACGGTCCCGGTCCGCAAATACAAAAAGATGGTGCCGCTGCCCATTCGTCGCGCGCTCGGTAACCTGGCGCTGCATATGCCGTACTTCAAGGGACATAACTTCCTGGTCAAGGGTGCCGAGATCCCCGAGAAGTCGTTCCTGGGACAGGCTCTGGTATGGCCGGAGCGCGAGGTCGACGGCGTGCTCAAGCCCGAGTACAACACCGGCGATGGCGCCTTCGAGCTTGCCGCTCCCATCTATGCGCGCGTGAAAGGTCAGCCCGAGCTGGTCAAGAAGCAGTACCTGGACATGAACATGTGGCTCCCGGGCGACATTCTGCTCAAGGCCGACAAGATGTGCATGGCGCACTCGCTGGAGCTGCGCGTGCCCTTCCTGGACCGCAAAGTCATGGAGTTCGCCGAGCACATTCCCGACCGCTACCGCATCAACGAGAACGGCAACAAACAGGTACTCCGCCACGCTGCCAACAAGTCGCTGCCCGATGAGTGGGCCACCCGTCCCAAGGTGGGCTTCCCGGTGCCGATTGTCTACTGGCTGCGCGAGCAAAAGTGGTACGACTATGTCAAGGAGTACTTCACCGCGCCGTGGGCAAGCGAGTTCTTCGATACCGACGAGCTCATGCACCTGCTCGATCTGCACTTTGCGGGCAAGGGCGATTTCCAGCGCAAGATCTATACGCCGCTCGTGTTCCTGGTGTGGTACAAGCGCTTCTTTATCGACGAGGACCAGCCCGCTGTTCAGGCTGCCTAGCCTCGGCTTACGAACGCCTGCGCGTAACGGCTCCTCCGGGAGCCGTTTTTGCGTGGGTGCGTTTCAGTTACTATAAAAACCGTCCCTGCCAAATGGCTGAGAAAGGCGAAAGATGCACCATTCGGATTCCGCGACCGTGACCACGGTCGATACGCTTGCCAAGCTTCTCGATGTGTGCGGCGAGCTGCGCGCATCAGAGCAGGTTGACGAGCGTGCCGTGACCGGCTGCTCGTTTGATTCGCGTGCGGTCTCGGCAGGTGACGTGTTCTTTTGCAAAGGCGCTGCCTTTAAGCCCGCGTTTTTGAGCATGGCGCTCGATGCGGGCGCCGTCGCATTTGTGTGCGAAGAGTCGCTGGTCGAGTCTCTGGAG
>CATXML010000283.1 GCA_958372035.1 uncultured Collinsella sp.
CTGGTGATCTCCGCCTTGAGAGGGCGGCGTCCTAAACCGCTAGACGAACGGGCCATAAGCCTCGGCAGAAAAGAAGTGGTAGCCCGTACCAGATTCGAACTGGTGATCTCCGCCTTGAGAGGGCGGCGTCCTAAACCGCTAGACGAACGGGCCACATGACATCTGCACTGCCGTGCTGCGAGGAAATATATTACGGGACAAAAAACGCGAGCGCAAGAAAAAATTCCAAATTGCCGAAAATTTGTCGGCAGGTTATGGAACGCGCAGGTCAGGGGGGTAGCTAATTTGGGACGGGGCTATTTTAGCTACCCTAGATGGAGATGAGTCAGGAGGGCTTCGCGGTTGTTGGGGATGTTGTCCTCGATCACGGCGTCGAGGGCGGCGTTGAGAAGCTGTCCCAGCTCCGGCCCCGGCTTGACGCCGGCGCGAATCAGGTCGCCGCCGTTGATGGCAAGCATCTTGAGCGTATAGGGCTCCCCCGCCTGCAGCAGATCGTGGGCGAGCGTACGCATCTCCTCGATCGTCTCGACGTAATAGAAGCACGAGGGCGCCTTGCCGAGCGTGTCGGCACGCTTAAGGTCCATGAGCTCGTCCATCAGACGCGGCGTATCGACACCCTCGCCCGAAAGCGCGCGCATCATATTGAGCAGGCAGGAGCGCTCGGGGCGCAACGGCTTGTCATGGTATTTGATCAGCAGGCACACATCGCGCACCAAATCGTGCGAGAGCGCTAGGCGATCCATGATGACACGCGCCTTCTTGGCGCCGAGCTCGGGATGACCATAGAAGTGACCGCTGCCGTCGTGATCGACCGTAAAGCACTCGGGTTTGGAAACGTCGTGCAAAAACGCCGCCCACATAAGGCTCGACGAGGGCGCGACGCCGTCGCACAGCGCCAGCTCCCCTGCCACCGTCAGCACGCGGGCGATATGCTCGTAGACGTTAAACGCATGATAGACACTGCGCTGATCAAACCCGCGAGCGGACGCGAGCTCGGGCACGGCGGCGCAAACAAGCTCGGGGTAGCGCAGCATCGCGTCTCCCCCGTGGCCAGTCGAAAGGATGCCCTCAAGCTCAATGCCCACACGTTCGTGCGCCACGGCATCGAGCAACGGCGCACATTCGGCCAGGGCCTGCTTGGTCGCAGGCTCAATCATAAAGTCCAAGCGGCAGGCAAACCGCACCGCGCGCAGCATGCGAAGCGCGTCCTCGTTAAAACGACGCATGGGATCTCCAACGGCGCGGATAAGCTTGCGCTCCAGGTCGCCCTGGCCGTCGTAACGGTCGACAAGGCCGCGCTCGGGATGCCACGCCATGGCATTGACGGTAAAGTCGCGGCGCGCCAGGTCGTCCTCAAGCGAAGCAGCGCGCTCCACACTCTGGGGATGACGACCGTCGGTATAGAAGCCGTCCAAGCGGTAGGTGGTGACCTCAATACGCTCGCCATCGCAAATAGCCGTGATGCCGCCGAATTTAATGCCCGACTCAACCACCGCAATATCAGCCGCCTCGAGCGCCTCTTTGGACTCCTGCCACAGGCCGCTGCAGCACATGTCAACATCGTGGCTGGGGCGCCCCATCAGGGCATCACGTACCCAACCGCCTACGTACCAGGCCTCAAGACCGGCTGCCTCGAGCGCACGCAGGACACGGATGGAGGCATCGGTCGGCTGCGTACCGTTGAGCGAAACATTGCACATGCCTATGGCCTCCTGCGACTATCAAATTGGCTATCGATTGCATATGCAAGAAGTCTAGCAAGAAACAGCCTCCACTGCACACGCAAGTCCGATAAACAAAAACGCATCCGTCTTGGTCTAAGACGGATGCGAAATAATCGAACTATTCAGGCAAGGTGTCGGAGCTAGCAAACCTTACGGATTGCGATACCCTTCTGATACTCATCGACCTTGGCAAAGTCGCCCAGACCCGGGCACTCGACCACGTTGGCGCCGGTGGCCATCGAAAGGCGCAGGGCGTCCTCGACGCGCTCGGGGGCGTCGTGCCACACGGACAGGAACGCAGCGAGCGAGGAATCGCCGGCGCAAACCGTCGACAGCAGCTTGACCTCAAAGGTACGGTTGGCAAACCAGATGTGCTCGCCGTTGGAGAAGTACGCTCCGGCGCCACCAAGGGTCAGCAGCACGTTCTTGGCGCCCTTGGCATGAAGCTCGGCCATAGCGCCCTTGACGGACTCGTCGTCGCCACCGCTTACCTTAATGCCAAAGATGTCGAGTAGCTCGTCGTCGTTGGGCTTAATGAGCAACGGCTCCATAGCAATGAGGTCGGCCAGCTGATGGCTCGAGATATCGAGCACGAACTCGGCGCCTTTCGCCTTCACGCGACGCAGGACCTCGGCAAGGAAGCCCTCGGAGGTGTTGGGGGGCAGCGAGCCGCTAATGACCAGGCAGGTCATGTCGTCGAGTGAATCGATGAGCTCAAACATCTCCTGCTCGTTGGCAGCGTTGATGGCGGCACCGGCATTGACCATGTTGTACTCGGTGTCGGGACCGGCGTTGAGGAACACGTTGACACGCGTGATGCCGTCAGTCCACACAGGCTTGACG
>CATXML010000284.1 GCA_958372035.1 uncultured Collinsella sp.
TCCTGAGCTCTGCTGTTCCCCTGCCCGGTGGCACCGGCGGTGCCGAGGGCGGCTTCGCGCTGTTCCTGGGCCATTTCTTTGGGTCGGCGTCGACCGCCGGTTATCTGCTGTGGCGCCTCATTACGTTTATCGCGCCGACGATTTTGGCCGCGCCTCTGCTGGGCCTTAAGAGCGCTCACAACGAGAGTATCCACGCGCGCTGGGATCGCGCGATGCGCAAGCTCGGACGAACGCCTCAGACGCCCTCTAAGCCTGCAAAGCCCCATCCTGTGAATGCGGTTACCGTGGATCCCAATCAGCATGCTCAGAAGGCTTCTAGGGCCGCCAAACCGTCGCATAAGGCCTATGTGCGCCAGACAGGCGACGGCATCCGTGTGTCCCCGGCTGCTTTGAACAAAAAGAAGCTCCCTAAGGCGTAACAGTTGGTCGTGCGTTCTTCATGTTGCCGGGCTTTTTTGTGCCGGATGGGGGATAATCCTCTTACGTAGATTAACTCTCATCTGTTGATGAATGCTTGCATTCCGAAGGGACACGTCCATGGACACCAGCAAACCGCGCCTCGACCGCCGCATCGTTCGCAGCCGCAATGCCATCCTTTCTGCGTTTGAGCGCCTGCTGATGGATAAACCGCTTGCCGATATTACCGTGAGTGCCATCGCGCGTGAGGCAAATGTCGATCGTAAGACCTTCTACGTGCACTTTGGCACGGTCGACGGCCTGCTCGATGCCATCGCCGCCGATGTGGTGGAGATGATCGTCGACTCTGTCGAAAAGACGCTTTCCACTATGGGCAGTGACCCCAACGAGCGCGCCCTTGGAGCGGCGGCTACCTTCTTTAAGACCATCAACGAGGCACTTTGCAATAACCTCGTGCTCAATCGCCAGCTGATTGAAAATATCCCGCTCGACGATTTTATGACGCGCTTGCGCGTGCCGCTCGAGCACGAGATTGCCGAGCGCGACCTGCTGCCCCACGGCCTCAAGGACGAGATGTTCGACTATTACCTGGCTTTTTTGCTTTCGGGTATTATCGGCATTTACCGCACGTGGGCGCTCTCCGATGGCTCGGTGCCCATTGAGCGCATTTCGGAGGTCGCAAACAATCTGACGTTGAACGGACTATCGAGTCTGGAATCTCGTTTCGAATAGCACGAGCGCCTTATCCCCCTTGAGTTGCGGTGAAATAAGGACTGAATAGGCCTTTTAACAGCTTAAACACTTCCTATTTCACCGCAACTCAGGGGTATTGCATTACTGATAGCGTAGGCACTCCACCGGGTTGAGCTTTGCCGCGCGGCGAGCGGGGTAGAAGCCAAAGATTACGCCGATGCCGACGGAGACGCCGAAGGCCAGCAGCACCGTGGCGATTGAAAAGCTCGGTGTGATCTGCCCACTGGCACCGAGCTCGTTGAGAACCCCTGATCCTGCGGCAAACACCGCGAGGCCCCAGGCCAGCAGATAGCCAATCAGGACACCCAGCAGGCCACCGGTGACGCACAGCGCCGAGGACTCGGCCAAAAACTGCGCGGTGATATCGCGACGACTGGCGCCCAGGGCACGGCGAATACCGATCTCGCGGATGCGCTCAGTCACGTTGGTGAGCATCATATTCATAATGCCGATTCCGCCGACAAGCAGTGAGATACTGGCGACAGCGCCCATGATGAGCGAGAAGGCGCCCATAAACGAGTTGAGTGCATCGATGGCGCTTTTCATGGAGGTCGCCGATACGCTGTCGTACTCATCATCCTCCGAGATGCCCTTCATCGCGCGCACCTTAGACTCGATGGTCTTGCAGAGCTCGTCCATGTCTGTGCCCTCGGCGGCAAGTGCCGTCACGCTGGGGAATGAAGGATTCTCGTCGCCAAACAGGCCGGAGATGGTTTCGCGTGGCATATACAGCGTGAGCGAGCCCATGGAGTCGCTGCCGCCATCAATCACGCCTACAATCTGCACCTCGCCGTTGGACACCTTGATGGTTTTCCCCAGCGCATCCTGTTCGTTGCCGTAAAGCTGATCGGCGCCGCCGCGGCTGATGAGCGCCACGCGCGAGCCTGATTGAGACTCTGCCTGTGAATAGACACGTCCCGCAACGATCTTGCTGGCGCCCACGGCATCGAGCATGTCGCTATCGACGCCGTGTGCCATGACGGTATAGCTTTTATCCCCGACCTTGTACTCGGAATAGGCGCTATCGACGATGCCGATCTGCTCAATCTGCGGCACCAGTTTGCGAAGCTTTTCCACATCCGAATCGGTGAGTTCTTGGGACGAATAGATCTCTACCATGCGGGCTGCATTGAGGCCCAGGCTGTTGACCAGGCTGTTTTGGATGCCGCCGATGAGCGAAGTCATGGCGATGACCGAGGCGATGCCAATGACGATGCCAAGGATGGTGAGCAGGCTGCGTCCCTTGTTGGCCTCGAGCGAGTGAAGGGCTTCTTGGACAAGATCGCGGGTGCTCATGCCTTCGCTCCTTTCGGCTGATTGGTGGTTGCAGAAATCGCGGGCAGGTTGTTGACGGCCCCGCGTAACGTATTCGGTGTATGCGCGACATATGC
>CATXML010000285.1 GCA_958372035.1 uncultured Collinsella sp.
GAGGACGGCACGGCCGACAAGGACAGCGGCGGCATCTTGGTTAAGATCAATACCAAGACCGGTGAGACCAAGCTGCTACTCTCTGAATCGCTCAACGGCGTCGGTCCTTTGTTCCGCAATGCCGTGAGCTATAAGGGTAAGCTCTATTTCTGCGGCAGCGTCAGGACCAATGGCGGCAAAAGCGGCCTGCCTGCTGTATATGAGATCGATCCTAAGACGGATGATTGGAAAGTTGTCTATCAGGGCCTTTCGAGCGCGGACGATTACCGCGATGCCTACAAGCAGGGCATTTCTACCGGTATCCGCGGCATGTGCGTCCATGATGGCCAGCTCGTCATCAGTAATGTGGGTAAAGACGCGAACGGTAATTTTGTGTCGACAATCCTGACGTCGTCTGACCCCTCGAAGGGCCAGGACAGCTTCACCGAGATTGCCAACTCGGGCACGCTGTTTAACTATCCGGCGATTCGCTATAAGGACAGCATCTACGGCGGTGCCATTTGGGATATGGTCTCGTACAATGGTCATCTCTATGCCACCATCTGCACCGGTACGCCCGAGAACGCTCCCGATGATAATTCCATGCAGTCGTTCGCCATGGTCCGTGGCGACAAGAACGCCGACGGCAGCTATGAGTGGACTCCCATTGTTGGCGATAAGGCGGACGGTGCAAAGTACTGCTTTGGCATCGATCCTGCCCGCACCCGTTCTGGTGCTGCCAACCTCATCGTCTACAACGACTACCTCTATATCGGTGAATACAACGACGAGGAGATTGCTCTCGAGCGCATCCTGTTCAACAAGTCCAACACCGAAGAGGGCGGCAAGAGCGGCATGGGCGGCGTTGACTGCTCGTTTGTGAATGCCAATCTTGAGCAGTCGGTCAACATCTATCGCATGGACAAGAACGAGGACATGGATCTTGTCGTTGGCGATCCCACCGTCATGTTCCCCAAGGGCGGTATTTCCGGCCTGGCTTCGGGCTTTGGCCGAAACGAGAACCAGTACATTTGGCGCATGCAGAAGTTCGACGGCAAGCTGTATATCGGTACCTTTGATACCGCGAGCCTGCTTGAGCCGATCGGCCAGTTCTCCAATGGCGACATTATCGATATGACGCCCGAGGAGTGGAACTCTCAGGTTCAGCGCCTTAGGGACCTGCTCGATCACCTGCTCGACAAGAAATCGCCTGACGACCCCATCGTTCCCGCTAACACGCTTGCGGACGATGATTCAAACGAGGCCGTCGAGGTCGATGACGAGAAGACCGAGGTCGCTAAGGGCTTTGGCGACCTGAGCGATGCGCTGGAGGATGCCGCGGGCGACCTTTGCGAGCAGGCCGCGACGATGTCCCAGGACGTTGAGGACGACGCCGCTTATGTCCAGAAGATCGATGGCGAGATCGCGTACTTCAAGTCCTTTGCCGACCAGTATCAGGACATGCTCGATAGCTATGAGAGCCTGAAGCAGCAGTACGAGGATGCCTATGGCACCGAGCTGCCGGGCGATATTCAGGATGCGCTCGATAAGCTGCTGAGCGAGGAGAACCTCAAGAAGCTGCAGAGTGTCCTTACGTGCATGTACTACCTGCGCGATGCCGAGCGCGGCTTTGATATGTATGTGACCGAGGACGGCGTGAACTTTACGACGCTGACGACTAACGGTTTTAACGATCCGTACAACCATGGTCTGCGCACCTTTGCCGTTACCGATCAGGGCCTGTGCCTCGGTACTGCCAACCCGTTCTATGGCTGCCAGGTTTGGATCCAGCGCAAGGAGAATTCGGAGAATCCGATTGATCCCGGTACTCCGGATCCGACGGAACCCACCGATCCTTCGCAGCCGGGTGGCGGCGATCAGCCTGGTGGCAGCCAGACGGGCGGCAATGACCAGTCGAGCAGCACCACGACGACCGTTTCGACGACCACCAAGAAGACTCCGAAGGACGGCTCGCTGCCTCACGCTGGCGACTCGACCCTCACGCTTGTCTTGGGATTGCTGGTTGCAGCTGCCACAGTGCTTGGCATTGCTCTCGTCTTGCGCAAGCGTTCTCGTCGCTAGGCTCGACCACGCAGCTCGATGCCTTGGATATCGTCGAAGTTGATGGCGATATCCCTGAGTTTGAGCAGCTTGAACGCAGGGAGCACTTCATCAAGGATGCCCGTGCGGCTACGATAGCCGTACATATCGTAATAGGTGACACGCACCAAGTCGCCACGTTTGAGGCCCTCGAGCTTTTTTGAAAGCTCGAGGGCTTTTTCTTCCGTGAGTTCGCATTTGGGCTCGACAGTGATTTCTTGCTTGCGTACGAGCTCGTAGTATCCCGTGAGAGCGGCGAAGGGCATAAACTGCGCGGCACGGCCGGCGCGAACGGCGCCGTTGGCGGTGAGCTTTGAGTCGGCGGAGCGACGTCTTCCCTCGGGGTCCGCTAGGCGTTCAAAGGATGTCGGTGGCCGCATCGGCTGTTGTTGGGGCTTAGGCACGGTGTCCTCCTACCTGATCGTTGCGTTCGCGTGCGGTGGCGCCGGCGGTAAAGCTCAGCCCCTTGACGAGCGC
>CATXML010000286.1 GCA_958372035.1 uncultured Collinsella sp.
CCTAGTGCCTTTTTGTTGATAGGAGTTTGCCTTGTTTCGTTCTGCGACGTAGTTCGCGAACCATTTGCGTGCGGGTAGGTACCGTCAGGATTCTTTCGCAAATTGATTTAGCTCTCTTCGGCCCCGTCCTCTTTTAGCCCTCCGCCTTTCCCTCCAGCTCGTCCATTTCCTCAAGCTTGGACATGTCTAGGAACCTTCTCTTGCCCACTCGTGCTCCACTATGTACTTCAGACTCGCCGTATCCACCATGAGGGCCGCGTTGTCGTCCGGGAAGGTCCCGACGGGCCTCGTTCTTCTCCTGATCTCGAGATTGATGCTCACGATCCCGTTGTCCGTCCTGATCCGGCGCCAGTGCTCCGGCGGAAATTCCGCGTAGGCAAGCGTCTCGGCGAGCCCGTCGCGCACCGTCCTCTCGTTGCGCTCTGCCCCGACGAGCTCGGACGGCACCTCGTCGAGCTGCGCGTCGAGCGACCCTTCGTCGACCGATATGATGTTCGCAGGCACGGTCCGCGGGTCCTTTGTCGGTGATTTGCTGTTTGGTCGCTGGAAATCATATGACAGGGCGCGCGCCGTGTTCCGCTATGCGGTTGTCAATTTGCGAAAGAAATTTTGCGTCACCGCTGTGTTCCAAACAGTTCGATCATCAGACTACCGTTTGGCGGAAAATAATAGACTGCTGCGCTTTTCTAAAGTGTCGGGGGAGTAATATTGTTTCAGGCGTTCACTGCCTGGTGCATGACGTTAACATCCACTTGTTGACCATTGAATTTGGTCGACTGATTATTGGGGGTTGTCATGCCGGTTAACGATAAGGGCTCTCGTCAGTTAAAGGTTTTTATTGCTTCTACAGCGTATGACTTGCGGCCCTATAGAGATGCTGTTAAAGATGCTGCAGTGCGCTGCGGCTTTCTGCCTGTATGTATGGAGCACTTTGGTGCTCATCATCGTTCGATAATTGATGTCTGTATCGATGAGGTTAAGAAATGCGACGTTGTCGTTATTATCTCTGCGTACATGTATGGCATGCTGTATATGCAGGTCGATCATCCTGAGTATATGGGTCTTTCGATTACAGAGATTGAATATCGCGAAGCGATTAAAAACGGGCTCCGTGTGCTGGTTTTTCTGCCTTCTGACTCGTATAAAACGACTGATCTGATGGTGGATAAAGGCCCCAGCGCCGAAAAGCTCGAACAGTTCAAGGCAATGCTCAAGCAAAGCCACACTCCTGATTATTTTGACACCGTTGATGATCTGGCGGGTAAAGTTAGAGACGCGTTGGACAAAGAACGTCGCCAGATTGAGGATTCAAGTAGTGTTACTTTGCCTGTAAAAATACAGCCGCCCGCTCCGTCTCCGGTTGTCACTCCTGATTTAGCGGACAGGATAAAACAGGTCTTTATTATGCGGCTCTTGCCTAATACGGATTATCCCATGGCTAAGGTCGCCCATGAGTTTGATGTTGCGGGGATTCGTGCAAGAGATCTGGGCTTCGGATCCTTCAAGGAGTTGCTCGATGCATTTGATGAATCGAAGGGTGGCTTTATTCGCTTTTCGCTCGATCCTCAGGGGCGTCATGGGGCTATGGTCCGCTTGGTGGACCGCTCGAAGCCAGGAGATACTTCTATTAACGGCTCTGGTGCTTCTGATGGGGGCGACGCCTGTCCCAAGCCTTATACTACTGCGGCCTCTTCGCTTCCCGTTTATCGTGACCATGCCTGCCCAGTAGCGCTGCAGGCTTATCTCGATAAGAGTTTCCTAGAATTTTGCTACGTGTTACCTCGCTGCAAGGAATCAGTTTCGGAAATATGCTCACCAGGCGAGAATTGGGAAGCTCGGTTGGAGCAGGCTTGGTTAGCGGCGCGTAAGACTGGTGTGTTTAGGGAATATGACGGCAAGGTTATGTTCCCAATCGGTCTGAAGTTTGCTGGATCCCAGCAACGTGTTGTTGAGGTTGCTTTGGTCCCCTCGCGGCAGGGCTTGCCTTTTGCGGCGGTCTATACCTGGGAAACTAAGGTTGAAGATTCGGCTTCCACTGAAGATGCTGTTCCAGGTAAGGTAAGGCGTAGCGTTACCGATGACCTCTATGATTCATTTGATTTTGGCGAAAACGGTCTGGCTGGGACAATGCGCCGCTTGGCATCTCTGGCCATGGATGAGCCTTGGTCCTTTACCGCTCGTGGTAGTTTTGGTCGGCCCTATCCCATTCTCGAAAATTACCTGGGCGTTACCTATTCGCGCTTACTTAAAGAAGATAGTGCTCACAGGACCAATCGAATTGCAGTATCGAATGACAACCAGTATCTTGTTTTCAACACCGGATTAGTGACGGCGGAGTACGACAACATCTATGCGTTGTTTGGAGCCCCCTTAGCCGGTGGAAAGCGTCCCTTTATGGATTATTGTGTCGAAGGACAGGGACAGTACGGCAAGTTGCTCGTTCGTTACTTTAGTGAAATGCCTGAGGCTGCCAACTACATTGAAACCCTCGATGACGTGGTTCTCGATACTCATAAGGAGATTAAAATCGATAGCCCGCATATTTTGCG
>CATXML010000287.1 GCA_958372035.1 uncultured Collinsella sp.
CGCACGCGGAACAGGCCGTGCAGGGCGCCGCGCAGCTCGTGACGGTGCACCAGGCCAATCTCGCCGGCGCGAATGGGCAGCTCGCGATAGGAATGCGGCTTGGAGGCGTACACCAGCACGCCGCCCGGGCAGTTCATGGGCTTAATGCAGTACTCTTCGTCGTCGATGACGGTGGAGTACATGTTGTCCTTGTAGTGGTCCCAGTGGCCCGAGGTCTTCCACAGCTGCTTATTCATGATGAGCGGCGTGGAGATCTCCACGTAGCCGGCCTTGTGGTGGATCTCGCGCCAGTAGTCCAGCAGCGTGTTCTTAAGGATCATGCCGTTGGGCAGGAAGAACGGGAAGCCGGGGGCCTCGTCGCGCATCATAAAGAGGTCCATCTCGCGGCCGATCTTGCGGTGATCGCGCTTCTTGGCCTCCTCCAGCATGTGCATGTGCTCGTCGAGCTCTTCCTTGGTGGCGAAGGCGACGCCGTTGATGCGGGTGAGCATCTTGTTGTCCTTGTCGCCCTTCCAGTAGGCGCCCGAGACGCCGGTGAGCTTAAAGGCCTTCAGCGCCTTGGTGTAGCAGATATGGGGACCGACGCACATGTCGATGTAGTCGCCCTGCTGGTAGAAGGTGATGCGGGCGTCGTCGTCCAGGTCGCCGATGTGCTCGACCTTGTACTTCTCGCCGCGCTCCTCCATAAGGGCGATGGCCTCGGCGCGGGGCTTCTCGTACACGGAGAACTTGAGGTTCTCCTTGACGATCTTTTTCATCTCGGCCTCGATCGCGGGGAAGTCGTCCTCGCTGATCTTGACGCCCTCGGGCAGGTCGACGTCGTAGTAAAAACCGTTGTCGGTCGCGGGGCCGTAGGCAAAGTCGGCCTCGGGATAGAGGCGCTTGATGGCCTGCGCCATGATGTGCGCGGCGGAGTGGCGGATGACGTGCGTGACCTCGTCCTGCGGGAGCTCGGCCACCGAACCGTCATTGTAGAGTGCCTTCATGAGTATATTTTCTCCTCTCGGATGCCTGATGCAAGTGCGTGCGATGCGCTCGGCGTTTTTGACTTGCATCATTATAGGCAGGTTGCCTTGGTATACAAGCGCCCGCCGCACCTTAATGGCACGGCGGGCGATTTTCTACGCATGCTTCATCGTGTGGGCGGGGTGCGCGTGTGGCTTGCGGCATGCCCGTGGCTTGCGGCCGGCCCGGCGATGGATGCGTTACTGGATGCGAGTTCGGCAGTAGGGGCAGACCTTCCAGTGCGCATCGAGCGGGCGATGGCAGCTGGGACATACGTTACGAACCTGGGTGTCGCACACCGGGCAGACGACGAAGTCCTTCTCGATGGGCGCGCCGCACTGCGGGCAGGTGCCGTACTGAGCAAGCTGGCGCTCGCGCAGGGCCATGTCCAGCTCCTGCTCCTCGCGGTCGGACGCGTAGGAGTGCGGGCGCAGGACCAGGTAGGCAATGAGGCCTACAAACGGGATGAGGGCGATGATGCCCCATGCCACGTAGGCGCTGGCGCCGCGGCGGCGAGCGTCGATGAACACATAGACGACCGACAGCACATACAGGGCGATGATAAAGCCAACGAAGGCATAGACGACGCCCATAAGCTGCGGCGACATGAGCTCGGAGATGTACTTGGACATTGAGGTGTACCTTTCGGAATATTTACAGTGCTGTCAAGTTTACCACGGGGTTTGTTTATATGGGGCCACGGCTGGGTACGGGGCTGGCGCGGACACAAACATCTCAATCTGTAACAGGTGGGAGCGGAATCCTGGTCTAGATGTTACAGACCGAGACACAGGGGTCCCTCCCCGATTTCAATCTCGACCTGTAACAGTTACTCGGCAAAATCGGGTCCAAATGTTACAGATTGAGACAAAACATCCCCTCGCTGGCTTCAATCTCGATCTGTAACAACTGAGGCCGAATTTCCTCTCTTACTGTTACAGATCGAGACATTCAAAATCCGACGGAAAGTTTGTCTCGATCTGTAACATCTAGAACCCAAATCCTCAGCTAACTGTTACAGATCGAGACAAAGAAAACCGTCCACACCGAATGTCTCAATCTGTAACAGCTACTCGGCAAATACAGTCCCAGATGTTACAGATTTAGACAAACCATTCTCTCCCCGACTTAAATCTCGAACCGTAACATCTGGAACCCAAAAACGGTTCTTACTGTTACAGATCGAGAAGAACGTGCGCCTGTGGACTCAAGATCTCAATCTGTAACAGGTAACGGCGCAGACCGCGAGGTTGGGCGGGAAGATCTCGCGTTCTAACGTGGCCGGCATCCGTGCTGGGCCGGCCCACGCCTGCCGTTGGCGGATGCAGTGGGGCTGTTCGCCGCATTGCCGCTGCACTGGGGGTCTGCAGACCGTAGGATAGTCCTATTGACAGCCTGTCAACTTGTCTGGGAGGCACTGTGACAGAAACGTTTGATATCGCGGTTGTGGGCGCGGGCATCACCGGGTGTGCCATTGCGCGGCAACTCGCGCGCTATGACCTGACCATTTGCGTGGTCGAGGCGGCCAACGATGTCG
>CATXML010000288.1 GCA_958372035.1 uncultured Collinsella sp.
ATGTGATGGTGATAGAAGTGTCTAATACCGTTTTTAAACACAAGCATGCAACACGTAACACCTTGGCGCGGAATAGGATGCTTGCCAGGCTCACGGAGGCGGCTGAACAAGGCGTGCTGCTTGTGACGCACGACAATGCTGAGCTCATGTGGCTGCGGCGCCATGTGGGCACAGACGATATTGCGGAGCCCGAATCGCACCTATTCTGTTTTCAGCATGAATGGGATGCATCGACGCCGCCGGAGCGGGCGCGGTTGACCATCAAGGGGCTTGCGGAGTTTTATCCCGATTGGGCGTTTTGGGGTTATGACGCGGCACTTTTGTGGGGTCTGGAGGTGCCGAATGATCTGCTCGGGCCGCGTTACTTGGTCAAGACGGGTTGTTCGGTGGCGTTGAGTACGGGATATAGGCTGCTGCGTCCGCAGGCGGCGGGTGCGCTTGAGCGCGTCGACGGCGTGCGAGTGACGCCGTTTTGGCGCACGGTGGAGGATTGTCTGCTGCGTGCACCGTTTTCGTATGGTCTGGCAATCGCCGATTCCGCATTGCGGGCGAAGGGCATGTCGCGCAACGACCTCTGCGAACGCCTCCAGGCCGATTGCGAGGGCAGACGAGGGTATCGCAGAGCTCAGGTGATTGCGTCGCATGCGGACGGGCTGTCCGAAAACGGTGGCGAGTCTCGGTTTCGAGCGTTCTTTATTGCATACGGTTTTCCGGTGCCGGAGTTGCAGGGGGAGTTTCGCGATCCGCTCGATTCAAGCCAGGTGTTTCGGGTCGATTATTTCTGGAGGCTCGAGGACGGGACGTGCGTGATTGGCGAGCTCGACGGAAAGGGGAAGTATACCTTGCAGAATGGCGAGGGTCGGGAGTCGGTCGACCCGTTCGTGGCAGAGCGTCAGCGGGAAAGTCATCTGACAATGCTCGGGCACAAGGTGCTTCGGTTTACGTTTGATGAGCTCAAGAACCCGGGGAAGCTGGTCGAAAAGATGGGGCTAGCAGGTATTCCGCAGCGGGTCGATTTGGCTGAGGAATGGAAGCGTCAGTGGTATGGGCGCTGAGGGGTACGACTAACGCGGATGTGGTTGTTCCGGACGAGTTCGTCTCAATCTGTAACAACAAGGGGCCGTTTGGTCTCGTAACTGTTACAGATCAAGACAGAAGGTTGGCTACCGCTAAAAGATCTCAATCTGTAACATCTAGAGGCCGAAAACCTGTCTACTTGTTACAGATTTAGACGTCTGACGACAGGGCTGGAAAATATCTCGATCTGTAACATGTAACGGCCAAAATTCGACCCAACTGTTACAGATTGAGACAAGGGTTGGACGCGGTGCCGAAAGATCTCGATCTGTAACATCTGGAAGGTCAAAGACGGTCTATCTGTTACAGATCGAGACATTTTGCTGGAACGACCGAAGCATCGCTGCACTGGTCTGTTCATCCTCATGCCCTTCTCTTTCTTCCGTTAGCCGATATGTCCGCAGCAACCCTGCCGTACTGGACGATAATGGACAAATGTTCAAGTTAATTGTGAGGGAGGAGCTCGATATGGCGTCTGCCGATCGTTCCACGTTGTTTATCAATGCGACCGTCTTGGATGGTTCGGAACATATGGAGCCGCAACCCGATATGGCCGTGGCCGTTGAGCGCGGTGACATCACATGGATGGGGCCGAGTGCTGTGGCGCAGGCGCCCGCGGGTGCCGAGGTTATCGACCTGGGTGGTGCGTATCTCATGCCAGGCCTCATCAATATGCATGTGCATCTGTGCGGTTCGGGCAAGCCGGTTTCGGCGGGCGATGCGGGCGCGCTGATGAAGAAGCTCGATAATCCCGTGGGGCGCGCCATCGTGCGCCATATTCTTAAGGGCAGCGCCCAACAACAACTGGCAAGTGGCGTGACCACGGTGCGCGGCGCGGGCGACCCGCTGTTTGCCGATCTTGCCGTGCGCGATGCTATCGATGCCGGCAAGTATCAAGGTCCTCGCCTGGTGGCGCCGGGAACGGGTGTCACGGTGCCGGGCGGCCATGGTGCGGGTTTGTTCGCCCAGGTGGCCAACAGTCCCGCCGAGGCAGCCGAACAGGTGCGCGACCTGTATGCGCGCGGTGCCGACGTCATCAAGCTGTTCGTGACGGGCGGCGTGTTCGACGCTACCGAGGTGGGCGAGCCGGGTGTGCTGCGTATGCCGGTCGAGGTTGCCGCGGCGGCGTGCAAGGCGGCGCACGAGGTGGGCCTGCCGGTTATGGCCCATGTCGAGAGCACCGAAGGTGTGAAGGCCGCGCTTCAGGCCGGTGTCGACACAATCGAGCACGGCGCTCCGATGACGCCCGAGATCCTGGAGCTGTACCGTGGCGCCGCGGGCACGCAGCTTGAGGATCGTGCGCCCAGCGTTACCTGCACTATCAGCCCGGCGCTGCCGTTTGTGTTGCTCGATCCGGAGAAGACCCATTCGACTGACACACAAAAGAAGAACGGTGACATCGTGTGCTCGGGCATTATCGAGAGTGCTCGTGCGGCGCTGGAAGCTGGGGTTAAGGTGGGCCTTG
>CATXML010000289.1 GCA_958372035.1 uncultured Collinsella sp.
TTCGTATTCGCTCCGTGCCATTCTAGCCCAGGGGCCCACCACACGCCAACGACGGTCGTCACGATCGCTGGCATCGCATCGCAAAGCCATTCGCAGTCGGTGCGACGGTAATGTCGCCGTGTTCGATGGTACACGCGAACACACCACCCGCTTCCTTAACGGCATCGATGCAGGCATCGGATGGATGGCCGTAGCGGTTGCCCTCGCCCGCGCTCGCGACAGAGAGCTCGGGCTTCAGGACGTCCAGCAACTCACCATCGACTGAAACCTTGGAGCCGTGATGCCCAAGTTTAAGTACATCGATATCCCCCACCTCCTGCACGAATTCCCGTTCTTGGTCGAGCTCGGCATCACCGGTGAGAAGTATTCGCAGGCCCTTACCTTCCTGAACATAAGAGAGCAGCAGGACAAGCGAGTCCTCATTTCCCTCGCCATCCACGGACTCGAATGGCCACATCACGCGGGCGCAAAATGAGCCGATGTCGACCGTATCCCCACGGCGCACCTGCCGATACTCCACGCCAGGTCGGTTCAATACCTCGGCAGGAGCATCCTCCAGCGTATCCGCCGCCACGGCAATCGTTCCGACCGAAAACTGTTCGAGCACGGCAGGCAAACCACCCCAGTGGTCCTCATCCCAATGCGTCACAAAGACGGCATCGATATGGTGCACGTTATTGCGAACCAACGCCGCCACCACGCGCTCGTCGAGCCCGCAGTCGACGAGAGCCACTGCGCCGCCTTGGCGGATAAGAATCGCATCGGCCTGGCCCACATCGAGCACCGTCACCGAAGGCGGAGCGAATCGATCCCAATAGACGTACGGAATCGCAGCCAAGAGCATCAGGCATGCAAGCCCCGCCGCCATAGGACGTGCACGGGGACGCGGCCACCAGACCAGCAGAACCGCCAGAAAACACGGCAATAGGTAAATCCACATGCTATCGGGCGGCACGCTCACGTATGCACCCGGCACGGCGGCAAACAGCTGCTCGAAGAACAGCGCGCAACGGGCGGCAATCATGGGCACAACGAGCGCCCAAGTCCGCAACGGTCCCACGAGCGAAAAGGGAACCAGCACGATCGACACAGCGAGCAGAACGCTCACCACCGGACCGATGACCGCATTTGACAACGGAGCAATGAGCGAGAATGTACCGAAGGCAGGAATGGTAATGGGAAGTGTCGCCAGTTGCGAGCACAGCGTGACGGAAAACACGCTGGTAACGCCCGATGGCACACCCAGCTCACCCAAAGCATAGGTCGCATAGGGGCAAAAGCACAGAATGGCTAAGACGCTGGCACATGATAGCTGAAAGCCCATCTCGAACAGCACCGTCGGCCGCAGTAGCACAAAGATGGACATGGTTACGAAGAGTGCCGAAAGGCCGTGCCGACGACGCCCCGCGTCGTTTACGACAAGCGTCACGAACACCATGCAGCACGCGCGCGCGGCCGAGGGAGACGCGCCCGTAAATGCAGCGTAGCCCACAAGCGTTATCGCCAATATCGCCCGCTGAAGACCACGTGAGCACCGAGTCTTTTGCAATACGCCCTCGATTACAAACCCCACGATAGCCAAATGGCTGCCCGAGACGGCGATAAGATGTGCCGTTCCCGTCACCGAAAACCAGTCGCCCGCCGGCTGGGCGCGCAGCTCGGCCGAACGACCGCAGACGACACCGGCTATGAGCGCACGCGCCGGGTCGGTCGCAGGCGCGATGGACGCAAGCAGCCCATTTCGCAGCCGAAGCAGCGGCCCCGGAGACCCCTCATCGACCGACACAATCCGAACGGCTTTAACCTTGCGCGCCTCGCCTCGGAGCACGCGCGATCGTCCATATGCATCGTTCTCAAAACGTGAAACGCGACCGATAACACGCACGTGCGCCCCGACCTTGAGCTCACGATCACACGATAGGCGAACCGTTGCCAAGTTCTTACCGTCCGCGCGTGCCTCGCAGGTATAGGAATACACGTCGTCGTTTATGGATGGGTCACCCTGCACGACAAACTCGAGGCTGCTTGCCGCTCGACCATCGAGCGCCTTCGAGGCACTGAGCACATCCACGGCCCACCACGCCGAGACGACCGCTCCCGCCACGAGACCGACGGAAGCGGCATACAGCCACCGCTTCCAAGGGGCAAGCCGCGCACAAGATTGAGCCAGCACAACGAATACCGCTGCCGCAACGGGAATGGCCCATAGCGGCCCGACCGCCGGCGCCCGCTCCCTCAGCAGCGCATCAGCGGCTATGTTGAGCACCAAGACGCAGCTCATGCACATGCCGGCACACAGGGCCATCGTCCACGGAATCAGGGGCCGCGGAGGCATCACGTGCTCGCGCTCGGTCGCACTCATACGCAGATGCAATCTTTGATTTTGGCAAGCTTCTTCTCGCCGATTCCCGAAACACGCATCAGGTCGTCAACCGAGGCAAAAGCACCGTTCTTTGTCCGCTCATCGATAATCGACTGTGCCATTGAGGGACCGATGCCCGAGAGCGTCTGCAGCTC
>CATXML010000290.1 GCA_958372035.1 uncultured Collinsella sp.
TCTGGGGCGTCATCGACCTGGTCACCATGACTGCATGGGACTTCAAGGCCGACGAGAAGGGCATGACCTACCCCGAGCCGATGGACGAGATCCCGGCTGAGTTCGCCGACATCGCTGCCACCAAGCGCGAGGAGCTCCTCGACGCTGCTGCCAGCTTTGACGACGAGCTCATGGAGAAGATCCTCATGGAGGAGGACTTCACCGTCGAGGAGCTCAAGGCTGCTCTGCGCAAGGGCGTTCTGGCCAACGAGCTCAACCTCGTCTTCGTGGGCTCCGCCTACAAGAACAAGGGCGTCCAGGAGCTGCTCGACGCTGTCGTCGACTACCTGCCCAGCCCGCTCGACGTTGAGGCCGTCACCGGTACCGATCCGGACACCGGCGAGGAGATCCAGCGTCATCCTTCCTTCGACGAGCCCTTCTCCGGCCTGGTCTTCAAGATCATGACCGACCCGTTCGTCGGTAAGCTCACCTACGTCCGCGTTTACTCCGGCCGCGCCGAGTCCGGCTCCTACGTTGTCAACGCTTCCAACGGTCAGCGCGAGCGCCTCGGCCGCATCCTCGAGATGAACGCCGCCGAGCGTATCGACCGTGACGACGCTGCCGCCGGCGACATCGTCGCTTGCGTCGGATTCAAGAACTCCACCACCGGTGACACCCTGTGCGCCGAGGGCAAGGAGATCGTCCTCGAGAAGATCGAGTTCGCTAAGCCCGTTATCGACGTTGCCATCGAGCCCAAGACCAAGGCCGAGCAGGACAAGATGTCCCTGGCTCTGACCAAGCTCGCCGAGGAGGACCCGACCTTCCAGGTGTCCACCAACCACGAGACCGGCCAGACCATCATCGCCGGCATGGGCGAGCTGCACCTCGAGATCATCGTCGACCGTCTGCTCCGCGAGTTCAAGGTTGACGCTAACGTTGGTAAGCCCCAGGTTGCCTACCGCGAGACCGCTGGTCACGACGTCGAGAAGGCTGAGGGCAAGTTCGTCCGTCAGTCCGGTGGTCGCGGTCAGTACGGCCACGCCGTCATCAAGCTCGAGAAGATGGAGGAGGGCTTCGGCTACGAGTTCGTCAACGCTATCGTCGGCGGCGTCGTGCCCAAGGAGTACATCCCGTCCATCGACAAGGGCATCCAGGAGGCCCTGAACACCGGTGTTATCGCCGGCTTCCCGGTCCTCGACGTTAAGGTCACCCTGTTCGACGGTTCTTACCACGAGGTCGACTCCTCCGAGGCCGCCTTTAAGATCGCCGGTTCCATGGCTATCAAGGACGCCCTCAAGAAGTCCGACCCGCAGCTGCTCGAGCCGATCATGGCTGTCGAGGTCGAGACCCCCGAGCAGTACATGGGCGACGTTATGGGCAACCTCTCCGGTCGCCGCGGCAAGATCGAGGGCATGGAGGATCGCAAGAACAGCAAGCTCATCCGTGCCAAGGTGCCGCTGGGCGAGATGTTCGGTTACGCTACCGACCTTCGCTCCCAGACCCAGGGCCGTGCATCCTACACGATGCAGTTCGACTCTTATGAGCCCGCGCCCAAGTCCATCGTGGACGAGGTCATGAGCAAGAACGCCTAAGTTCGAGCTCCCTGTTACGTAATCCGCGAGAGCATCTCTCGCACTCTTTGGAGGTTTAAGTTGGCTACCCAGAAGATCCGCATTCGCCTCAAGGGCTATGATCACGAGGTCGTCGATCAGTCCGCGAAGCTCATCGTCGAGACCGCTCAGAAGACCGGCGCTCGCGTTTCCGGTCCTGTCCCCCTGCCCACCGAGCGCAACCTGTACACGGTTATCCGCTCGCCGCACGTGAACAAGGACTCCCGTGAGCAGTTCGAGATGCGCACCCACAAGCGTCTCATCGACATCCTCGACCCCACCTCGGGCACCGTTGATTCGCTCATGCGTCTCGACCTCCCCGCTGGCGTCGACATCGACATCAAGCTCTAAGCGATATCGCTCATAGCTTAAAGGGCCCCGCTGCCGTTACGGTAGCGGGGCCCTTTTGTTTTGCATGATGGGTTTGGATCGCCGGGTAAGGCTGCCGAGCGGCTGGCTGTGGCGACCTACTCACTCAAGGGGCGCAATGACGCTTCCTCAAAATGGAAGGATCGCAAGCCGTCTTCTGTTTCGATGCACGCACGACCAAAGCCATCGACCGTTTTAAAGATGCCTCGCGCCAGCTCGTCACCGGCAGGGGAGCGGGCGATAACGTGCTTTCCAATCCAATTGAGGTGAGCGACATATTCGCCGTGGACGGGCGCGAGCGGTCCGGTGTTTTCTTCCATGGCGTTGAGGCGTTCTGCCCAGGCATCTATAGCGTCTATAACTGCGTGATAGACCTCATCGAGGAGCATGTCGACAGCTGGAACGTTCTCGTTAAGGTCCGAGAGACCGATTGCCGGCAGGCCGCCATCGGGCACCTCTTGGGGCGCATAGTTCACATTGACACCAATGCCACAGACGGCGAAAGGTTTGCCTTCGTTATCGCGTGCGGCCTCGACCAGAATGCCGCCGAGTTTGCG